>CAZDYO010000339.1:0-3759 GCA_964509555.1 uncultured Acidimicrobiales bacterium | reverse complement strand
ATCGTCTTCGTTCCATTGCCGCTGAGGATTCCGGGTTCTTCACCAGAATCGCCCCCGGGATTCGCGGCGTGTCGGAGGAAACCACCACCGGTGTCCACCGTCTCTACCAGATGATGGATTCCGGTGAACTTCTGTTCCCGGCCATCAACGTCAACGACTCGGTCACCAAGTCGAAGTTCGACAACCTCTATGGCTGTCGCCATTCGTTGATCGATGGCATCAACCGGGGCACCGACGTGATGATCGGTGGAAAGGTTGCGGTTGTTTGCGGTTACGGCGACGTGGGCAAGGGATGTGCGGCGTCGTTGCGGGGGCAGGGTGCCCGGGTGATCGTCACCGAGATCGACCCAATATGCGCATTGCAGGCCGCGATGGAGGGGTTCGAGGTCAACACGCTCGAGGCGGTGGTGGGCATTGGCGACATCTTCATCACCACCACCGGCAACAAGGACATCATCCTGGCCGGCCACATGGCCCGAATGAAGCATCAGGCCATAGTCGGCAACATCGGTCACTTCGACAACGAGGTCGACATGGCCGGCCTGCAACGGATGTCTGATGTCCAACGCATCAACATCAAGCCCCAGGTCGACGAATTCGTCTTCCCCGATGGTCACTCGATCATCATGTTGAGCGAGGGTCGTCTGCTCAATCTGGGTAACGCCACCGGTCACCCCAGCTTCGTGATGTCATGCAGTTTCACCAACCAGGTGTTGGCCCAGATGGCGCTCCACGCCGACGACGGTTCGATGAAAAACGAGGTGATCACGCTGCCGAAGCTCCTTGATGAGGAGGTGGCCCGTCTCCACCTCGATGCCCTCGGGGTGAAGCTCACCAAGCTCACCGATGATCAAGCCAACTACCTCGGCATTGCCGCCGACGGCCCGTACAAGCCGTCCCACTACCGATACTGATCGGGGCTGGGCGGTGTCGAGCCGTGATGGTTCGGCACCGCCGAAGTGCCGCTGAAGTGAACGCTGGCTAACATCTGGCACCCGCCAACAGGAGGCAAGATGAGCGAGCGCGTCTCGATTTCGATCGACAACGGTGTGGCCGATGTGAGGCTCACACGTGCCGACAAGATGAACGCCCTCGACGGAGCGATGTTCGACGCGCTCGTTGATGCCGGCCGATCATTGGCCGGCGACACGTCGGTGAGAGCGGTGGTTCTGTCGGGCGAGGGACGCGCCTTTTGCGCGGGCCTCGACTTCTCGGGGTTTCAGGCCATGGCGGGCGACGGGGGAGAGTCGGGCGGAACCGGTTCCATCGGGCACGTCCCCGAAGGGCAGATCACCCATCATGCCCAGCAGGCGTGTTGGACCTGGCACGAACTGCCGGTTCCGGTGATAGCGGCGGTGCATGGCGTGGCCTTCGGCGGAGGACTCCAGCTCGCACTGGGTGCCGACATCCGCATCGTCGCACCGGATGTGAGGATGGCAGTCCTCGAGATTCGCTGGGGTCTCAGCCCCGACATGACCGCCACTCAGGTGCTGCCCAAGCTGGTTGGCCTCGACATGGCCAAGGAACTCACCTGGACCGGACGTGAAGTGGGCGGCGAGGAGGCCGTCCGGATCGGGCTTGCCACCCACGTGTCGGATGATCCCCGTGCAAGTGCGTTGGCTCTGGCCGGGGAGATCGCATCGAAGAGCCCACACGCTGTACGAGGGGCCAAGAACCTGATCGACATGTCGACCCATGCCGATTGGGCGACCGGGTTCGCCGAGGAGCGACGGGTCATCGATTCCCTGATCGGCCAGCCGAATCAGATCGAGGCGGTTCATGCATGGTTCGAGAAGCGGCCGGCGGTTTACGCCGACTTCGGGAGCTCCGACTCTTGAGCGACTCCACCGCCGAATCCGCCCCCGACCTTGGTCGAATCACCACCGAGGTCGCCAACGATCACATTCTCGAAATCGGTATCGACCGCCGCCACAAGCTCAACGGATTCACCCCCGAGATGATGGCTCAACTGGTGGATGCATACACGCGTCTCGACGAGGACCCCGACCTGTGGGTGGGTGTCCTCCACGCGTGGGGACCGCATTTCACTGCCGGCCTTGATCTGCCCAGGTTCGCGGCCAGGATGGCCGGCGGAGAGCGATCGAGCCAACAACGGGGCATGGTGGATCCCACCGCGCTGGGTCGGGCGTGTCGCAAGCCGATTGTCACCGCCGTCAAGGGCATCACCTACACGCTCGGAATCGAACTGATGCTGGCCGGCGACATTGTGGTGGCCGCCGACGACTGTCGGTTCTCGCAACTCGAGCCGCTTCGGGGGATCCACGCCACCGGCGGGGCCACGATCCGGTTCGTGGAGCGGGGCGGGTGGGGCAACGCGATGTACCATCTGCTGACCAGCGACGAGTTCGATGCTGTCGAGGCCCATCGAATAGGCCTCGTTCAGGAGGTGGTGACAGCCGGAGCGGAACTCGACCGGGCTCGTGAGTTGGCCCGAAAGATCTGCGAGGGTGCCCCGCTGGCGGTCCAGGCCACGAAGGAGTCCTCGGCCCGCTATTTGGCCGAGGGGCAGGAAGCTGCAATCGCGGCCTTCTCGACGACCCAGGCCAAGTTGGCGACCACCGACGACTTCCGGGAGGGATTGGCGTCGTTCAGAGAGAAACGACCGCCACGGTTCACCGGACGTTAGAGCTCGAGCATCATCTCGATGATGTCGGGCCCGTAGCGTTCGAGCTTCGCCGGTCCGATGCCGGAAATGGCGAGCAGGTCGTCGGCGGTGGTGGGGCGGGCGCGGGCAACTTCGATCAGCGTGCGGTCGGGGAACACCACGTAAGCGGGGACCGCGTCGCCCTTGGCCCGGATCGAACGCCACCGGCGAAGACGCTCGAAGACCGCTTGGTCGTCGTCACCGAGCCGGCTGTCGGCACCGGTGGATTTCCTGCTGGGCGCGACAGCGACTCTCGGTCGCGATGTTGACGGGGACGACGGAACCGGTTCCGAATCACCTGCGGGTTCGGGGGGTGCCTCGGTACGGAGTTCGGGGATGAACTGCGATGGGTTGGGGCCGGTGATGACGACCGTTGACTCGCTCGACCGGGTGATGGCCACGTGAAGGATCCGGCGCTCCTCCTCGATGTCGCTCGAGAGTCGGTGTGGGCACACCCCGCTGTCGACCCTGTGGACCACCACATGGGGCCATTGCATTCCCTTCACCCGATGGATGGTGGAGAGGGTCAGGCCGTGACCGTCGCTGTTGCGGGGTTCGGCTAGCTGGTCACTGAGCCAGGCGGAAAACAGCGAAGGGTCGGGTTGGAGATGGGCCACCGAGATGAGGGCATCGAGATCGTCGCCGTGGCTGGAACGATCGACAGACCTGCGTGACGCGTCGAGCCGCGAGTCGAGGGCGCCACCGAGGCCGATTGTGTCCTTCACGAATGTGAGCAGTCGGGCGGTGTCGGCACCGCGGTCGGCCTCGGTCCTGATTGCGTCGATGTCGTCGGCAAGATCCGCGATCTTGCGCGCATCACGCGGGGTTCGCATGCGGCCCGCCAAGCGGTGGAGTTCGACTGTGGAGTTCTGTTCTGCTGCCCATCCCACCACCATGGGCGAGAGGCCACGCGGAGGTCGGCGAGCGGCAATCCCGATTGCTCCGTTGTCGAGACGCCTCGATGGGCACGTTGCCAGTCTGAGCCAGGCCAGGGTGGCGGCCACGCCGGTGCGTGACAGGTACGTCGAGTCGACCGGAGTGGATGTGATCACGCCCGCATTGCGCAGAGCGAGCATCGGGGCCAGCAGCGTGGC
>CAZDYO010000338.1:0-3771 GCA_964509555.1 uncultured Acidimicrobiales bacterium | reverse complement strand
CGATGTGGGCGGCGCCACTCCCGAAGCGCTCGAGGCACTCCAACGTCCATCAGCATCAACCATCGACGAGCAGGTCGAGTCCGACCTCGAGGTGCGCCGCGTCTGGTCGAACCCCGACTGGTTCGACGAAGAGCAGATGCGGGCCTATTTCAACTCGCTCTACGAGCGATCGTTCACACCGGGCGGCAGCGAACGGCAACTGGCGGCAGTCATGCGCAGCGGCGACCGCGCCGAGGGACTGGCTTCTCTCGAAATGCCGGCACTGGTGGTTCATGGTGTCAACGACACGTTGATCGACATCTCCGGCGGGCGTCGCACCGCCGAACTGATCCCCGACGCACAGTTTCTGGAGATCGACGGCATGTCCCACGATTTCGTGTCCCAAATGTGGCCGCCGCTGATCAGCGCCGTCACATCCCTGGTGGCTTCGATCCCGGCATGATCGGGCGCTAGCCTCCGGTCACTCTTCGAGGAGGACAGCCCATGGGCCCACTGGCCGGAGTGAAGATCATCGAGATCGCCGGGATCGGGCCGGGCCCATTCTGCGCGATGATGCTGTCCGACATGGGCGCCGACGTGATCCGTGTCGACCGCGCCGGCCACGTGCGCGGTGGCGATCCGGCTGCTCCGCCCGCCGACGTGATGAACCGTGGGCGTCGTTCGATCGGCGTCAACCTCAAGTCGCCGGGAGGAATCGATACTGTGCTGCGTCTCGCCGAGTCCGCCGATGGGTTGATCGAGGGATTCCGCCCCGGCGTTGCCGAAAGGCTCGGTATCGGTCCCGCCGAATGCATGGAGCGAAACCCGAAACTCACCTACGGGCGAATGACCGGATGGGGCCAGGACGGCCCCTACTCCCATTCCGCGGGCCACGACATCAACTACATCTCTCTGGCCGGCGCCCTCGAGTCGATGGGGCGCAAGGGCGAGGCCCCGGTGCCGCCGCTGAACCTCATCGGTGACTTCGGAGGCGGCGGAATGATGCTGGCCTTTGGCATGGTGTGCGCCATTCTCGAGGCCCGATCATCGGGCACGGGTCAGGTCGTCGACGCGGCGATGGTCGACGGGGCTGCCACGCTCATGACCTTCTTCCACGGCTTTCGTGCGATGGGCATCTGGAACGACGAACGGGGCACCAACCTGCTCGACACCGGTGCCCACTTCTACGACGTCTACGAGACCAGCGATGGCAAGTACATCTCGATCGGGTCGATCGAGCCGCAGTTCTACGCAGAATTGCGCGAAAAGCTGGGTCTCGATGATCCCGAATGGGACGCCCAGATGAGCCGCAGCGAATGGGCCGGCCTCAAGGAGAAGCTGTCCACGATCTTCAGGAGTCGCACGAGGGCACAATGGTGTGAGCTGCTCGAGGGCAGCGATGTGTGCTTCGCCCCGGTGCTCTCCATGGCCGAAGCCCCCGACCACCCCCACAACATCGCCCGGGGAACCTTCACCGAAGTGGCCGGCGTGGTGCAACCGCGGCCGGCGCCCCGGTTCAGCCGCACCGACAGTTCGATCCAACGGCCGCCGTCCCACGCCGGTCAGCACACCGACGAGATTCTTTCCGAAATCGGCTTCGGTGCCGGCCAGATCCAGGAGCTGCGCGATTCCGGGGCAGTGGCCTGACATGGCAACCGCGATCTTCTTCCATGCCCACCCCGACGACGAGGCCATCGCCACCTCCGGCACCATGATGTTGGCAGCTCAGGCCGGTCATCGCGTCGTTCTGGTCACCGCCACCGACGGCGCCCTCGGCGATGCCAATCCGGGCACCGTGCCCGACGGATCCACGCTGGCCGAGGTGCGGGCCGCGGAGTTGCTGCGCGCCGCCGAGGTGATGGGCATCGACCGTGTGGAGATGCTGGGGTACGGCGATTCGGGCATGATCGGCGAGCCGTCCAATGACCATCCCGATTGCTTCTGGCAGGCCCCGATCGACGCCGCCGCCCGACGGCTGGCCGACATTCTCGTCGACGAGAACGCTTCGGTCCTCACCATCTACGATGATCACGGCAACTACGGGCACCCAGACCACATACAGGTGCATCGGGTCGGAGTGCGCGCCGCGGAGATGGCCGGCACGAAGATCGTGTTCGAGGCCACCATGAATCGCGACCATCTGCGGGCCCTGGCAGACGACGCGTCGCTGTCGGAGATCGAAGCCGGCGAAGGAGCCGACGATGTCGAGTCCCGGCGTGCCGAGATACGAGAAACCGACATGGGCACACCGGCGGCGTCGATCACCCACGCAATCGATGTCATGTCGGTGATCGACCGGAAACGCCGGACGCTGGCCGAACACCGCTCGCAAATCGACGAGACGTCCTTCTTCATGGCCCTGCCACCCGAAGCGTTCAGCGCGGCCTTCGGCACCGAATGGTTCGTCGAACGTGGGGCGCCGACCGCCGGGCCGCCATACTCCACAGACCTGTTCGCATCGTTGGAGACGCAGTGACCATCATCAAGATCAACGCCATCACCGTCCCCGGGGAAGCGGGCGACGAGATCGCCCGCCGTTTTGCCGAACGAGCCGGAGCGGTCGACGGTATGGAGGGTTTCGAGGGATTCGAGTTGCTGCGGCCGACCGACGACCGCGACACCTGGCTCGTCCTCACCAGATGGGCCGACGAGGAGTCGTTCCAGCGCTGGGTCGATTCACCGCAGTTCGCCCACGGTCATCGGGGCGCGCGCCAGGCCGGCGGTGGCGATGGACGTCCTCCGGTTTCGATCTCGGCCGAGCTCTGGAGCTACTCGGTAGAGGTCTCCAGGCTGCCGTCATGATCATGGTGCTGGCATCGGTGCGGTCGATTCATCACGCCAACGCCTGGATTCTCACCATCTCCAATGCCCTCGTGGGAGTGTGGGCCCTGGCTGCTCATTTCCGCCCGAAGCTGCGACACCGCTCGATCTGGATCGGTGTCATCATCGCCGAGAGCGTGATCGTGATCCAGACCATCCTGGGCGTGATCATCCAGAATTCCGAGAACCTCGACCCCGACCGCCACCAGCTCTACGGATTCTCGGCGTTCATCAGCATCGGGTTGATCTACGCCTACCGAAACGACATGAAGGATCGTGTCCATCTGCTCTACGGGCTCGGGAGCATTTGGATCATGGGACTCGGTCTCAGAGCCATCTATCTGGCCGGCTGATCGTCGCCACCGGCGGAAGTGATGCAGAAGCCCTTGATTGTGGAGGCCTGAAGGCGGACAATCGACTCAGACAGAGAATCAAGTCGATCAGACAGGCAGGTGAATGTCATGGGTGCATCATCGGTGATTGTCGGAGTTGATGGTTCAACCGAGTCGATTGGTGCCCTGAAGTGGGCATGTGAGTTCGCTCCTCCGGAGTCTCCGATTGTGGCGGTGAGGGTCTGGGACTTCCCCGTCTGGTCGGCGTTCCCATCTCCCATGGGTGGATATCCCGTGCCTCCGGTGGAGGAAATGGAGTCGTCAGCGATGAGCCAGCTCGCCACCGCTGTCGAAATGGTCGATCGAGAAGTGGATACCGAGATTCTGAGGGGTGAACCAGCGGCGGCCCTGGTCCACCGGGCCGGGCCGGACGATCTCCTGGTCGTCGGTACACGAGGCTACGGGGCCATCAGGGATTGGCTCATGGCCTCGGTCAGCTGCGGATGTGCGGCCAACGCGAAGTGCCCGGTGGTCGTTGTGCCCTCGTCGGTTGAGCCGTCCATGCCCAAACGGGTGGTGGTCGGCATCGACGGATCCGAGAACTCGCATCGGGCCGTGCGGTGGGCCCTGGAACATGTGC
>CAZDYO010000337.1:0-3806 GCA_964509555.1 uncultured Acidimicrobiales bacterium | reverse complement strand
GTCGAGGACATCTCCGAGATGGCGATCGGTCATCTTGACCAGGGCCTCCTGCTGGCCCATGGCCTCGATGAAGGTGGCCAGCCCGAGGAAGGAATCGGGGGCCACGACCAAATGTGGTTCGTGGCCAGAGACCTGGCTTTCGGACCCGAGGCCCATCCGGATGCAGACCCTCCCGAAAGCATTGGCCGGCCGGTTTCAGAAGACAAGGTGCCACTCGGCATCCCGCAGGAGATCGAAGCGTTGGTGTCGTTCCTCGCCAATCTTCTCATTATTGAGTTCAGGGCCGAACTCGGGTTCGCTGAAACCCAGGAAGTCCTCCGAAACCCAGCACTGTTCCGGCCTCGGCGACCGCAGGCTGAACTGGCAGCGGAGATCGTGGAGCGGATACGTACCGACGAGCTGATTCACGTTGAGTCCCTGCGCCTGTACCTCGGTGAGTTTCGCAGTGTCACCTTTCGCACCACCGACGGTGGAACCATCCCCGGCCGTCACCTCATCGATTCGTTCTGGTCCGACCTTGTGCGCTGGGCAAGCGTCGAACAGCCGCGGCTCGTGGCCGAAACTCAACGCCGGGCGATACGGGAACGGATCGATGCACATCCTGACTCGGAGCGGATCATGCGCGAGTTCGACGCAGCCGCCTGAGGCTCCACAAGTCAGGGACGCGCATCGAATCTCAGTTCGGGTAGATCTATTCCGGGATGATCGAGAAGCCCGGCGAATGCCTGGGTCATGGCATCGGCCACGTCGCCCACCTCCATCATTCCGCCTGGGATCGCCTGCCGACCCCAGGCCTCCAGCGCGGACCCGATCAGGTCGAGCCCCATGCGGTCGGCGAACTCGGTCGGGTGGGTGTTCCCCATGACGACCCGCACGAACCTGTGGTCGGGATGCTCGACCCGCCAAGTGCGTATGCATTGGTCGAGCGCGGCCTTCGACGCGGTGTACGAAGCAAACAGCGCGTTGGCATCACCCGTGGCTCGTGACGAAAGGTAGGCAACCGCCCCTCCCCGATCAAGGTGCGGCAGTACCGCCGCGGTCGCGAGATTGGCGCCGATGACATTGGTCGCGTAGATCGCCTGCCATGTGTCGGGATCGGTCGCGTCGAGTGGCTGGAGAACCCCGAAACCAGCCGCGTAGAGCATGAGGTCGATGCCCCCCATGACAGCAACCGCCGAGTTGGCGACCCGATCCATGTCCTGGCGCGATGTGGCATCCCCGGGTGCAACATGGCCCATGGAGAATCCCTCGACCGTTTTGGACAGCCTGTCGACGCGCCTCGCGCTCACAACCACCTGGGCACCGGTCTCAAGGCAGGATCGGGCGAATGCCGCTCCGATGCCGGACGATGCCCCGATCACCAGTACACGGCGATCACGAAGCGGGCCGTAGCTCACGACTTCGGGGACTGCCCGGCTGACCGGCTCCTGGCGATCACTCCCTCGGTCTCCGCAACCAGGGGAGCCACCGACGGGTAGCCGGCGTATGGGGCCAACGCCACCAGCGCCTCTCTCAACTCATCGGGGCTGAGCTCTTCGTTGCTCAGCGCCGCCGCAGCCTGAATCTTCCAGGTGTCGACCGATCCGCGTGCCGCTATCACCCCCATGATGAGCAAGCGTCGATCACGGACAGAGAGCGTGTCGCGATCCCACACTTCGGCGAACAGCGTGCGCATCATCACGTCGTTGAAGGCCATCGTTCCCTCAGGTAGCACCGGAACCTCCCCGGCGTAGACCTCCGTCATTTTCCTCGCTCCGCGGCGATAGGCGTCGGATGGAGAGGTGGCCGGGACCTGGTCTGGTGTGGTCATGGTTGCCCCTTCGGTTGAAGCGGCGTGAAGGTGATGGGGAGACTGCTCCAGCCGGTGACGTTTCCGCTGTGGAATCTCACCTTGTGGTCGTGGTCGACTCGGTAGTCGGGGATCCAACGGTGGATCTCCTCCATGGCGATCCGCCCTTCGGCCCTGGCCAGAGCTGCCCCGAGGCAGAAGTGGGCCCCGTGACCGAATGCCAGGTGACGTTCGGGCCGTCGAGTGATGTCGAAGTCCCCCGCGCTGGGGCCGAACTCTCTCTCATCGTGGTTGGCGGCCCCTATCAGCAACAGGACGGACTCTCCTGACCTCAGGTGACGACCGTGTAGATGGATGTCGCGGGTGAGAGTGCGCAACATGTATTGAGTGGAGTTGTGGAATCGCAGCACCTCCTCGACGACTGCGGACGCCAGCGAGACGTCGTCGACCAGCATCGCTCGCTGGTCGGGATGTCGGGACAGCAGGTCGATGGCATTGGCAACCATCTTCGTTGTGGTCTCGTGGCCCGCGATGACGAACAGCACGCAGAAGCCCAGCAGTTCCTTGTCGGTGAGGGCCCGTCCATCGACGTCAACACCGGCCAACTCTGAGATCAGGCCCTCTCCCGCCCCGGCGCGCCGTCGAGGCAGATCGTCGATGAAATACTTGAGTAGCCCGAACATCCCGTCGAGCGCCTCCTTGGGCAATTCCATGACACCGTCGTGGCGTATGAGAATGCTGTCGGCGTTGCGGCGCAGTTCGGAACGGTCGGACTCCGGCACCCCCAGCACCGCCGCGATCACGTCCATCGGGAACGGCCCGGTGATGTCGGCTACGAGATCACACGCCCCAGCCGAACCGACGGACTCGATGTAGCCCCGTACGATCGACCGGATCTGATCCTCCATCCTGAGAACGCTTCTGCCGGTGAAGACCCGGCTGACAAGCTTGCGCAGAACCGTGTGCTCGGGCGGATCCATTTCGATCATCTGAGCAAAGTCGGGGTTGACCCGTCCTCGCTGTTCGAGAGCGACGCCCCCCGCCGAGGAGTAGGTCTCGAAATCGCGGAAGCCCTCCAGCACGTCGCTGAACCGTGAGAGCGCCCAGAACTCAAGGTCGGGGTTCCAATATGCGGGTGCCTCGTCTCGAAGCCGCTGGTAGGTGGCATACGGGTCGTCATGGACATCGAAGGCGTAGGGGTTGTATGTGACGGCTTCGGCTTGGACCGGCATGTGCAGACCCTACATCTCGGCGACCATTGGCCCAGAACCGTCGCCCACCCTACGATCAGCCGCCGGGACGAGTGGCCTGGCACAGGGGGGTATCCACGTGGAGCGACGACAGAGATTTGCCGACAGAACCGCAATAGTCACCGGATCGGGTGGGGGCATTGGTGAAGCCTACGTTCGCGCCCTCCACGCCGAAGGTGCCAACGTTGTCATCGCCGAACTCGACGAGACACGCGGACGCTCCGTGGCCTCCGATCTTGGGACGCGGGCGTTGTTCGTGCACACCGATGTGTCGGACCCCGACAGCACAGACCGAATGGCGGCCGCAACGGTCGAGGCCTTCGGCAGGGTCGACCACCTGGTGAACAACGCCGCCATCTTCGCCGACATGAAGTTGGCAGGACTCACCAACGTCGACTACGGCTACCTCGACAAGTTCATGAGCGTCAATTTGATGGGCGCACTCCACTGCACCCGGTCCACCATCGGAGCCATGGCTGCCAACGGTGGCGGGTCCATAGTCAACCAGTCATCCACGGCGGCGTGGATGGGTATCGCCGGGTTCTACGGACTGGCCAAGGCCGGAATGAATTACCTGACCGTCTCGCTGGCCCAGGAGTTGGGCCATCGCAACATCCGGGTCAACGCGATCGCGCCGGGCCCAACCGACACGCCCGCCCTGGCCCGCCAGGTGCCCGAGGAGTTCCGCCAGCCGCTCATCGACAGCTTGGCCATCAAACGCCTTGGCACGCCTGCCGATCACGTCGGTGCGGTGCTGTTCATGTTGT
>CAZDYO010000336.1:0-3812 GCA_964509555.1 uncultured Acidimicrobiales bacterium | reverse complement strand
TCGGCCAGGGATATTTGGCCGTCAACTGGGAGGCCACGGTCGACGAGGTCGCGGCGTTCATCCAGCCCCACCCGACGATGAGTGAACTTTTCGGAGAGACTGTGCTGTCTCTCACCGGACGATCATTGCACGGATGAGAATCCCAAGAGATGTCAAGACCAACCACCCCACACCAATGCAGATGAGGACCTCATGGCTGATGTGACAATGCCCCAGCTCGGTGAGACCGTCACCGAGGGAACCATCACTCAGTGGTTCAAGAACGTCGGCGACACCGTCGAGATGGACGAAATCCTGTTCGAGATCTCGACCGACAAGGTCGATTCCGAGGTGCCTTCGCCTGTAGCCGGTGTTCTTCAGGAGATTCTCGCCCAGGAAAACGATGTGGTCGAGGTCGGGCAGGTCCTCGCGCGCATCACCGAGGCAGGCGCCGACGCGCCCCCTCCGGCCGCCGAGCCCGCTCCCGAGGAGCAGGCTTCCGTGCCTACTCCTGCTGCTCCTCCTCCTCCTCCTCCTCCTCCTCCTCCACCGCCCGCCGCCGCGGTACCGCCTCCTCCTCCTCCTCCACCACCACCACCCGCGCCGCCGGCCCCGGAACAAGATGCTCAGCCTGCGCCCTCTCAGGGCGGCGCCGGTCGTGTGCTGTCTCCGGTTGTCAGGCGGCTGATAGCCGATCATGGGCTCGACGCGGCGGCGATCACCGGTACCGGTCTGGGCGGGAGAATCACCAGAGCCGATGTGGAGAAGCTGATCCAGGCCGAAGCCCAGTCCCAGCCGGCTCCGGTCCCTCCCCCCGAGCCCGCGGCGGCTCCTCCTTCGGCTGTCGCCGCGGTGCCGCCCACCGCGCCCGCCCCGCCGACGGTGGTCGACTCCTCGCCGGTCCCTGCCGCGTCATCCATGGGCCAGCGCGATCAGGTCGTTCCCCTCAACAACATTCGCAAGCGCACGGCCGAACACATGGTGATGTCGAAGCACACATCGCCCCATGTTCTCACGGCGATGGAGATCGACTACGAACGCGTCGAGAGGATCCGCAAGTCGCTGAAGTCGGCCTGGAAGGCCGAGGAGGGGTTCAGCCTCACCTACCTGCCCTTCATCGCCCGGGCGGTGGTCGACGCTCTACGCGACTATCCGAGACTCAATGCCAGTTTCGGTGGCGATCATCTCGTCGTTCACGACAACGTCAACCTGGCCATTGCGGTCGACATCGATTTCGACGGTCTCCTGGCGCCGGTGGTGAAGAATGCCGACGGAAAGCGCCTTCGTCAGATTGCCCGCGACATAGTCGATGTGGCCGGTAGGGCCCGCACCAAGCAACTCGTTCCCGACGATCTTTCGGGCGGCACCTTCACTCTCACCAATGCCGGTCAATACGGCACGATGATGCAGTTTCCGATCATCAACCAGCCCCAGGTGGCCATAATGTCCACCGATGGCGTCTCCCGGAAACCGGTCGTGGTCACCGACCAGTTCGGCAACGAGTCGATTGCGATCCACTCGGTTGGGGTCCTGGCCATGGCGTGGGACCACCGGGCCTTCGATGGTGCCTACGCGGCCGCGTTCATGCATCGCGTGAAGGAGATCATCGAGACCCGCGACTGGGAGGCGGAAGTCCGCTGACCACAGTTCCGCTATCCGCGCCCGTCCTTCGGATTCGCTGGCTCGGTCGGGTCGACTACCCGGAGGCGCTCGCGCTGCAGCGCCAATTGTTCGAGGGATCGGTCGACGACCACCTACTGCTGCTTGAGCATCCCCATGTGATCACATTGGGCCGGAGAGCCGACGTGTCCAATCTTCTGGTCGATGTCACCCGCTTCGGTGCCCGGGTCGTCGAGGCCGATCGCGGAGGCGACGTCACTTACCACGGTCCCGGTCAGCTGGTCGGGTATCCCATCAGATCGGTGCCCGGAAAGCGCGGTGGCGGCATGGCCGACACCGTCGAGTACGTCCGGGGCATCGAGCAGCTGATCATCGACGTGCTCGCCGAACTCGGGCTCGAATCAGGTCGGTTGGAGGGCAGCACCGGCGTGTGGATCGACCCGATGGGTCGGCGTCCGCGAAAGATCGCCGCGATAGGGGTGAAGTTGTCGAGGGCACGCTCGATGCACGGTTTCGCCATCAACGTCGACCCCGACATGGAATGGTTCTCGAGAATCGTGCCCTGCGGCATCAGCGACAAGGGCGTCACCTCCCTCATCGCCGAGGGATTGTCAGTGTCGATGCGTGAGGTTGCTGATCTGGTGGCCACCATGGCAGCTGAGAGGTGGGCGCCCGCGGGTGGTCACGACCGCGCCGACGTTGCCTGGCGATCCGATGATCGGGACCTTGCCCCATTCACGCGGGGTGAGGGGCCCGGCACTCCGGTCGGTCGCAACGGGGTGGGATATGGCGACACGGCCGACGGCACATCCGTTCGGATGCTCGGCAGGTTGGCCGACGCCGGAGTCGGGGGCTCGGATCCGGTGCGTCTGCGGGCACGCAAGCCGGAATGGATGAAGGTGCGTCTCGACCATGGCGACACGTTCAGGCGCACGAGATCGACCCTGCGTGATCTCGATCTTGTGACGGTCTGCGAGGAGGCCGGTTGCCCCAACGCATCCGAATGCTGGAACGACGGAACCGCCACCTTCATGATCCTCGGTGAAAGGTGCACCCGCGCCTGTGGTTTCTGCCTTGTCGACACCCGCAAGCCCCTGGCGCCCGAGGCGGACGAAGCCGATCGTGTGGCCACCGCCGTCGAGCGGATGGGCCTCTCACATGCCGTTGTCACCATGGTGGCCCGTGACGACATGGCCGATGGGGGTGCTGCCGCCGTAGCGGAAACCGTTCGTGCAATACGGGTGCGGTGTCCATCGACAACAGTGGAGACCCTCATCTCCGACATGAAGGGGAAGGCGTCGGCCCTGGAGACCATTTTCGACTCAAGACCCGATGTGCTCAACCACAACATCGAGACGGTGGCGCGGCTGCAGCGGGCGGTTAGGCCATCGGCAGGATACGCCCGCAGCTTGGCGGTGCTGGCGCGGGCCAAGAAGGCCGGGTTGGTCACCAAGTCGTCGATCATGGTCGGAATCGGCGAGACCCACAACGAGGTTGTTCAGACCATGACCGATCTTCATTCGGTGGGGGTCGACATAGTCACGATCGGCCAGTATCTGAGACCCACATCCCATCATCTGCCGGTCGCCCGGTGGTGGGAGCCGGAGATGTTCGCCGACTGGAAACGGGTTGGTGAGGAGCTTGGGATCGGCCACGTCGAATCCTCACCTCTCACAAGATCGAGCTATCACGCGGCCGAGGCCGCTCGTGGTGTTCGTCCATTGCGTTGACTATCTCGCCTGAAAGCGCTTACATGATGTCGGCGTCGTCGGTCGCCCACTCAGGATCGTGAGAATCTCTTGAAGTCAGTTGCCGCTCCGTCATGGTTGTTCGACTCTGTTGGATACGAGGTCTACATCAGGTCGTTCTCCGACGGCAACGGTGACGGGATCGGTGATCTCTCGGGGCTGTCGAGTCGTCTCGATCACTTGGCCCGGATCGGCGTTGGAATCGTCTGGATAACCCCGTTCTACAAGTCGCCCATGGCCGACTTCGGCTACGACGTGGCCGACTACACCGCGATCGATCCGGTTTTCGGAAGCCTCGACGACTTCGATCGGGTGATCTCCCGGGCCCACGATCTCGGTCTTCGCGTGGTGATCGACATAGTCCCCAATCATTCGAGCATCAGTCACCCCTGGTTCAAGGCTGCTCGCGCTGACCCGCGGGGCGAGTACCGCGACTACTACATCTGGCGCGATCCGGCCCCCGAC
>CAZDYO010000335.1:0-3817 GCA_964509555.1 uncultured Acidimicrobiales bacterium | reverse complement strand
CGGTCGGCGACGCCGGCCTCACCGGCCGCAAGATCATCGTCGACACCTACGGCGGCATGGCCCGCCACGGCGGCGGTGCCTTCTCGGGCAAGGACCCATCGAAGGTTGACCGCTCGGCGGCCTACGCCACCCGCTGGGTGGCCAAGAACGTCGTCGCATCCGGCGCGGCCTCACGCTGCGAGGTCCAGGTGGCCTACGCAATCGGCATGGCCCATCCGGTGTCTGTGTTCGTCGACACCTTCGACACCGAGACCGTCGACCGCAAGGCCATCGAGAAGGCGGTCGACGAGGTGTTCGACCTGCGTCCGGCGGCAATCGTGCGCGACCTCGACCTTCGCCGCCCGATCTACAAACCGACCGCCGCCTACGGACACTTCGGCCGACATGCCGACAACGGCTTGTTTCCATGGGAGCGTGTCGATCGCGTCGCCGACCTCAAATCGGCGCTCGGGCTCTGAACGACCGCGGTGAATCAACGCGGGTCGTACGGGTCGTCCCGGATGTGGGAGCGATCGATCGCGAATTCGACTACCTGACACCCGACTCGTGGAATTCCGACCACCGCGCCGGGCGGTTGGCCGTGGGTTCGATGGTGAGGGTCCCCCTCCATGGTCGCCGTGTCGCCGGATGGGTCACAGAACTTGATGTGGAACCGCCCGCGGGAATCGAGCTGGCCGAACTGTCGAAGCTCAGCGGGGTGGGTCCCGACAAGGAGCTGATGGATCTCTCGAAGTGGGCTGCCTGGCGTTGGGCCGGGAAACGGACCGCGTTCCTGCGGGCGGCATCGCCTCCACGGATGTTGGCCGGGGTGCCCTCGCCGCCGGTCCGAAAGCCGGTGCCGTCGGGGCCGTCCGACGTGTTCGACGACGCGTTCAGACTCGGGAATGCTGTTGTGAGGGTTCCGCCGGCTCACGATGTCACCCCGCTGGCCCTGGCGGCTTGTCGGCGCGGCGATGCTCTCATCATCGTCCCGGATCAATCAAGGGCGAAAATCCTGCGGATGGGACTTCGTCGGGCCGGCGTCAGCGTGGCTTTCGGGCTCGACGACTGGGCTGTTGCGGCGGCCGGCGCCACCGTGGTGGGTACGCGGTCGGCAGCTTGGATGCCCATGCCGCGTCTGGCGGCGGTGCTGGTGATCGACGAACACGATGAGTCTCTCAAGAACGAGAGGATGCCGGGATGGCACGCCCGTGACGTGGTGCTGGAGCGAGCGCGGCGGCGGGGGGTGCCGGCGGTGCTGGCCTCGGCCAATCCGAGCCTTGAGGCGCTTCGCTCCGGGAAGCTGCTGCGGCCGTCGCGAGACGCGGAACGCGAAGGCTGGCCGGCGGTGGAAGTCATTGATCGTCGCGAGGAGGACCCCAAGCGAGGTGGGCTGTTCGCCGAGGGACTCGCCCAGCGACTGTCCGGTACCCATCGGGTGGTCTGTGTGCTCAACCGCAAGGGCAGGTCGAGATTGATGGCCTGCGGAAAGTGCGGCGAACTGGTCAGGTCATCCGATGGCCTGTCCCTGATGACCATGATCGATGAGAAGCTGGTGACCGCCGATGGTTCCGAGACCCGTCCGGCGGTTTGCGCTGCCTGCGGGTCGACCTCGCTTCGCAACCTTCGCATCGGGGTCACAAGGGCGCGCGAGGAGCTTGCCGCGTTGGTCCGTGAACCCGTCGACGAGGTGACAGCCGAATCGGTCGATGTGCCCACCACCCGAGTTGTTATCGGAACCGAAGCGGTCCTGCATCGGGTCGACTCCGCGGATCTGGTGGTGTTCATGGATTTCGACCAGGAGCTCCTCGTTCCGCGGCAGAGGGCCGCCGAACAGGCGATGGCGTTGTTGGTGCGTTCGGCGAGGCTGGTGGGTTCACGGTCTTCGGGGGGCCGTGTCATCTTGCAAACCCGAATCCCCGACCACGTTGTGATCAGATCCGCCACGGCCGCCGATCCGTCGGTGTTGGCAACCGAGGAGCGCGATCGACGCCGCGAGATCGGGATTCCGCCGTATTCCACAGAGGCTCTGGTGAGTGGGCCGGCCGCCGCCGAGTTCATCGAGAAGCTGGGCCGGCCCCTCGGTGTGAGCATCCGTGGACCGCTTGACGGCCGATGGCTGTTGCGGTCGAGCGACCAACGTCAGTTGCTTGATGCACTCGCGGCCACCGCTCGCCCGCCGGGCCGGCTGAGGATCGAGGTCGATCCGCTGCGAGTATGAGCATGTGAAACGCTTGTTACCTCTTGTGGGACTGTTCCTGCTCGCAATCGTCGGTGTGGTGCTGGTGGCGACGGCCGGCACCGATTCCGGCCCGGCACTCGAGTCGGTCACAACCGTCGACGGGGTCGTGATCGATGTGCCCGCCGGGTGGGTGCCCAATGCCGAGGTGCCGATTCGTTACGAGCCACCGGGCGCTGATCTCAGCAACGTCGATGCATGGACGGTCGCGTGGGCCTGCGGTCCCGATGGGTGTGCGCCCAGGTCGCTGGATGACTGGAGGCTGGTCGGACAACGACTCGAGACCCTGGTCAGAGCTCGCGCCGACGTCGGTTCGACCCTGTCGAATCTGGTCGAGACCGATGAGGGCAACGCTCACGTGATGAGAGCCACTGCGGCCGGTGGGCAGACGGTGGTGTCGGTGGCGGTGTTCCAAGACGGCGCCGACCACTACCTCGAGTGCAACCTCTCCGTGCTCGGTGACCCCGCCGGTCTCGATGATGCGATTGTGAAGGCCTGCAGGTCGGCGAAGCTGCCCTCCTGATCAGGCAATGAGCGCATCGAGCGCAGTGTCTATCATCGCCCCTACCGCGCCTCTCACCACGGCCCGATCTGGCTGGTAGCTGTCCATGCCGGTGTCGTCGGAAGTCAGGGGATTTCCGTCGATTGCCAGGATTGCCGCGGCACTCACACCGTGAAGCGACGCGATGACGAACAACGCGGCGCACTCCATCTCGACCGCGATCGCACCGGCACGCTGCCATTGTCGAAGATTGGAGCCGAGCACCGAGCCCGGGTAGAAAACGTCGGAGGTGAGCACGGTGCCCAGGTGAGCCGGCCGGTCAGCGGGTGCCGATCCCGATAGGGCGGCGACAAGTTCATGGTCGGCGACTGCCGGGTATTCAGCAGGCACCAGACCCTTGGTCACACCATCATCTCGGATGGCAGCGGCGGCGATCACGAGGTCTCCGTCGTTCACGTGGGGCTGCAGGCCGCCGGCGGTGCCGGCCCTTATCAGCCTGGTGGCTCCGGCCCGGATCAGTTCCTCGAAACACACCGCGGCCCCGGCGGTTCCCACGCCGTGGGACACGACCGCGACCATGGTCCCCTGATGAGAGCCGAGTGCTGAAACGTATTCACGGTTGGCAGAAACTGATCGGGAATTGTCGAGCCGCTCCGACACCAACCCGACTCGTGAGGGATCTCCAACCACCAGGACGCATTCGGGCAACTCTCCGGTCGGTATGCCGGTGATCGGTTGGGTCGGAGCCATTTCAGATCACCCTTTCGTTTCCGCCGTCGACCGGTATCTGGGCACCGGTCGTGGCTGCGAAGGTGGGACTGCACAACTCGGCCACGAGTCGGCCGACGGTCGCCGATGTGACTTCGGTGGAGAGTAGGTTGCGGCGCTTGTAATCGTCGACGGTGAGCCCGTAATGCTCGGCACGTTGCGCCAGCAGTTCGTCGGTCCAGAGCCCGGTGTCGAACACCGCGTCGGGATGAACGCAATTGACCCGGATACCGTCCGACGCCCATTCGAGCGCGGCCACCCGGGCCAGTTGGGTGAGGGCCGCCTTCGACGCCGAATAGGCCGCGGCTCCGGGTCCGGGGGCAGCCACG
>CAZDYO010000334.1:0-3822 GCA_964509555.1 uncultured Acidimicrobiales bacterium | reverse complement strand
GATGGCCTCGGCCTCACCGGTCTTCGACCGACAACCGTTGCCGAGAATGATGCGATAGCCACACTCTGTCCCACCGGACTGGATGCCGTCGAGCACCTCGGCGAAGAAGGGATTGTGGAAGTCGTTGATCACGACGCCAATGGTGTGCGTTCGCTGACTGGCAAGATTGCGGGCCAGCACGTTCGGGCGATAGCCGAGTCGTGCCGCAGCATCCAGGACCGCGCGGCGCCTGACATCGCTGACATTTGGAGCCTTCCTCATTACCAACGACACCAACGCACGCGACACGCCGGCCTCTCGGGCAACGTCCTCCATGGTGGGGCGCGACATCTTCTGGTGACTCCTCCAAGTCGTGGGCGAGTGGCCCGCAGGGTAGTGGTGCTTGACAGCACGCTTCCGGACGATGATAGTTAGAGCGCTCTATTCAGTCCATCGAGTCAGCACCCCGTGGAGGTACCGGCAAATGAGTGCGGCCATGCTCGATCGCTTGGTGGGTGCGCCCATCTCTTGGGGAGTGTGCGAGGTTCCGGGGTGGGGTCTCGAATTGCCGGTCGACCGAGTGCTGACCGAGATGGCCGATCTGGGCCTCGTCGCCACCGAGCTCGGAAGTGACGGATATCTTCCCACGGATCCCGAGCAGCTCCGGGTGGCAATGTCGAGTCGCGGAATGACGATGGTGGGTGGCTTCGTCCCACTGGTCCTTCACGATCAATCGCAACGCCGTCAATCGTTGGCCACCGCCGATCATGTCGCTGGTCTGCTGGCGGGGGCCGGCGCGGAGGTGTTCATCAGCGCAGCCACGACATCGTGGGACTGGCAACCCCGGACCTCGGTCAGTTCCTCCGAGTGGCGACACACGTTCGACATGCTCGACACGATCGGTGAGATTGCGACGAGCCACGGCCTGGTCCAGGCACTCCATCCGCATCTCGGAACCATCGTCCAGACCCGGACGGAGATAGATCGCGTCCTCAACGGCAGCGACGTGGCCTTCACCCTCGACACCGGACACTTCCTGCTCGGGGGATTCGAACCCGAGGAATTCGTTCAGCAGCACTTCGATCGAGTCGCCCACGTCCATCTCAAGGACGTCATCATGTCGATCGCCGAGCCGGTCGTCAGGGGAGAGACACCGCTGGTCGAGGGAGTGCAGGCGGGGATGTTCTGCAATCTCGGTATGGGCGATGTGGCCATCGACGACACCGTCGTCTCACTCGAGGCCCGGGGCTACTCGGGCTGGTACGTGTTGGAGCAGGACACCGTTCTCTCCGCAGGGGTTCCACCGGCGGGCCAGGGACCAGTCGCCGATGTGGGTGCGTCGATCGAGCACCTACGGCGGTTGGCGACAAAGATTCGTGCACAGACCCCGGATAGCTGCTAGTTCTCGATCCACGCAATCGCTCACAAGAATCTTCTAACAATCCCACAGGAGGGGAACAATATGAAGAAATTCAAATGGTTGGCCATAGTCATGGCCTTCGGTCTGCTGGCATCGGCTTGCGGCGACTCCGGTAGCGGCAACAACGCTGCCGACACCTCGACCACGGCCGCTGCCACCACGGCTGCGCCGGTTGATCAAACTCAGGGGGGCGATCTCACCTTCTACATGATCACCCACTCCGATGACGGTCCGTTCTGGTCGGTGGTCAAGCGTGGCGCCGAAGCAGCAGCGTCCAACCTCGGCGTGAAGTTGGTCTGGCAGGGCTCCAACAATGATCCCGAGAAGCAGGTCCAGGACATCGAAGCTGCGGTGTCTGCCGGAGCTTCCGGTATCGCCGCATCCCTGCCGTCTCCCGACGCGCTCGTGCCGCCCCTCCAAGCGGCCGTTGCCGCCGGAATCCCGGTCATCACCCTCAACTCGGGTGTGAACGACTACGAGAACATCGGAGCTCTCACCCACGTCGGCCAGACCGAGATCATCGCCGGTGAAGGCGCCGGCAAGCGCTTCAACGACGCCGGTGCCAAGGTGCTTCTCTGCGGCACCCAGGAACAGAGCAACGTCGGCCTCGAAGAGCGCTGCAAGGGCGCCGAGAACACCTTCAACGGCAAGGTCATCACCCAGTTCATGGGTGGCGACGCCGATCAGGCATCACAGCAGGCCACCATCAACGCCACGCTGGCTGCCGATCCGTCGATCGATGCCTTCCTCGGCACCGGCCCGGTCATCGCCATGTCCGGCCTGCGTGCCGCCCAGGACCTGGGCCGCACCCTGGCCATCGGTGGCTTCGACATCACCCCGGAGATCATCGACGCCATTGAGGCCGGCGACGTGAGCTTCACCGTCGATCAGCAGCAGTACCTGCAGGGCTACATGCCCGTGCTGTTGCTCTACCTCAACGTCACCAACCAGAACACCCTTGGTGGCGGTCTGCCGATCCTCACCGGTCCCGGATTCGTGACCCCCGACAACGCCGCAGCCGTCAAGGCTCTGGTTGCTGCCGGCACACGATGACAACACCCTGAGCAGGTAGCTCTCAGCCCGATCGGTCGGTCATGTTTCCAGGCGTGGCCGACCGATCGGGGCTACCTTCATCCATCGGCGGCCAGGGTGGCCGACGATCACGGGTACCAATCAACCGGGGGGACAATTGAGCGACGAAAACTCGACTGTGGTCGCTGACGCGGCATCGGACGAAAGGCTGGCCTATCGGGGCGTGTTCCAACGCCTGCTGGTCAGACCCGAAATCGGGGCCATCATTGGCGCCATATCCATCTGGATATTCTTCTGGGCGGTGTCGGTTCCATTCGGAACAGCCGGCGGGGCCTCCAACATTCTTGACCTCTCGGCCACCCTGGGCATCATGGCCGTAGCCGTCTCAATGCTGATGATCGGCGGCGAGTTCGACCTTTCGTCGGGAGCCGCCACCGGTGCACTGGGAATCGCCACCATCCTCTTGGTGAAGGACACCGGAGCCCTCGGGGGTGCCGGACTCAACATGTCGATCGCCATACCATTGAGCCTGGCGCTGGCACTGTTCATCGGCTGGTTCAACGGCACCATGGTCGAACGAACGTCCCTCCCCAGCTTCATAGTCACCCTGGGAACATTCTTCATTCTCAAAGGCGCCAAGCTGGGCATTTCCAAGCTCGTGGTCGATCAGATCCAGGTGGGACGAATCGACGAGGGCGCCGGCTATTCGTTCTGGCGCAAGATCTTCGCCTCCGAGTGGCAGCGCAACGACCACCAGTTCGGTTCCCGGGATTTCTTCTACACCCTCGGAATTGTCGGCGGGTTTACCTTGGTGGTTCTCGCAGTCCACGAATACAACTATGCCCGCCGCAGGGTTCTCAACAACGCCGGTGCGGTGCTCACCGCGGTGGCGTTCGCCGGAGGCATCGCCGGAATCGTCGTTCTCCACACCACCGACAACACCGGCGGGAACTACCTCGGTGCGATCGTCATCGCCGCGTCGACCCTGGCCGGCTTGTTCGGATTCGGATGGTGGAGATTCGAGCCTGTCGCCGGGCGTGGCAGCCTGCACATTTCTCAACAGGTATCCAAGTCGTTCGGGCTGGGCCTCGGGCTGGTGGCCCTGGGGGCACTCTCGGCCGTCACGCTCGACTCGGCATCGAGCAGCGACTTCATCCTGCTCATCACCGAGCAGGGGCTGCGGGCCATGCTGTTCGTGGGGCTCACATCCGCGGGTATCACGCTCATGATCATCGGTGTCCGCCAGGCCTCCACGATCAACCCCCTCACCAAGTCGACCGGTCTCGCCGTGCTGGCAGCCACGATTGCCGCGATCGCCTTCCTGGTGAGATCCGAGTCGGCCAGCCCCAAGTTCCGCGGTGCCGCTTTCTCCCTGCTGCTTGTTGGCGCAC
>CAZDYO010000333.1:0-3830 GCA_964509555.1 uncultured Acidimicrobiales bacterium | reverse complement strand
CGACACCCACGACCTGTCCACGATCCGCACCATCACCTCCACGGGCTCAACCCTCGTCGCTGAGGGGTTCCACACCGTCCACGAGTCGATCAAGGCCGATGTTCACCTGGCCTCCATCTCGGGGGGCACGGACCTTTGCGGATGCCTGGTCGCTGGAGACCCCACCTCCCCGGTCTGGGCCGGTGAGATCCAGCGTCCCGGACTCGGCATGGCCATCGACGTTGTCGACCCCGACGGACGGTCGCTCCCGCCCGGGCAGCGAGGCGAACTCGTCTGCCGGTCGCCGTTCCCCTCGATGCCGCTGTGTTTCGTCGACGACCCCGACGACGAGCGCTTCCACGGCGCCTACTTCGACAGGTTCCCGGGCCTGTGGCACCAAGGCGACTTCGCCGAATGGACCGAACACGGTGGCATCGTGATCCACGGCCGATCGGACGCCACCCTCAACCCCGGAGGCGTGAGGATCGGCACCGCCGAGATCTACCGTCAGGTCGACAAGATTCCCGAGGTCCTCGAGGCAATCGTGATCGGCCAGGAATGGGGCGACGACACCCGTGTGGTGCTGTTCGTGGTCATGCGGCCCGGTGAGCAGTTGACCGACGAGGTCGTGGACCGCATCAAGCGAACCGTCCGGGAAGGCGCCACCCCCCGTCACGTGCCCGCCGTGATCGCCCAGGTCCCCGACATTCCCCGTACCCGCAGTGGCAAGATCGTTGAACTGGCAGTGCGCAACGTCGTTCACCACCGGCCGGTCAACAACACCGAGGCACTGGCCAACCCCGAAGCCCTCGAGTATTACGCCAACCACCCGGCGCTCTCCGGCGGCTGACGACCGTTTACGATCTCAACGCGATGGCAGCCACCCGCTGAGCATCGAGAATCGCTCGATGAACGCGGCCGCCTGGGCTCGCGTCGCTGGGACACGGGGGCTGAACGTGATGGGTGACGTGCCCTTGGCCATTCCGATCGCGAACGCCCAATTGACCGCATCGGCATACCAGCTCTCTCGCTCGACATCGGCGAATGGAGCGGGCGCGAGTCCACCTATGTCATCACGCGACAGTCTCGCCAGCATCACGACCACCTGGGCCCGCGTGGCAGGTCTCTCGCCCGCGAAGACATTGCCGGGGAACCCTGTCACGATCCCGGCGGAGACCGCCCAGTCGACAGCACGGCTGTACAACGACCCCCGGGGCACGTCACCGAATGACGTCTGCGGCGCGGCGGGAGGGCTGCCGCTCAGCCGGTGCAGCATCACGACCAGTTGGGCCCGGGTCACCGGCGCGTCCGGTCCGTATCTTCTGTGCGAGATCCCGTGGGTGATTCCGTTGATGGCCAGGAACCCGATGCCCGATTCGCTGAAAACGCCCGCCGCGACGTCGTCAAAGAGCCTGGAGCCCGAGGCACCGAACAGGTAGGCGTCTCTGGGCGTCTCGATCGGACTCGTGACTCCCACCGCTGCAAGGGTTCCGCCCGCGCCGAGAGTCACCACGAATGGGTCCCAGTCATCGTCGTCCTCGCGGTCGGGGTTGCCCTTGGGTGTTCGGGATTCGAACGCGATTGAGGATCCATCACCGGCGATCGAGGGGAACGACGGGTCGTTCGATCCGCCGCCCGTCTTGGCGGGATCCGATGTCCAGGTGACCTCATCCGTGCCGAGGTCGACGGTGTAGGTGTCACGTTTGCCGTTGTTGTCGGATTCCGTCTCTCCGTCGGAGTCTGTCTGGAAGGCGACAACGCTGCCATCTGAGCTGATGCTCGCGGCGGTCGCTCCGGCAGACGGAGAATCCGAGGGAGCCGAATGGGAGACCATGACCGTCGAATCGCTGACTCTGTCCCACCTGAAGACGTCGACCACCCCGTTCGTGTCTCCGGGAACGAGCGAATCCGAGTACGACTCGAACGCTATGTAGCGACCGGTGCTGTCGATTCGTGGTCTGAAACTTCCCAGCGTTGAACCCGATCCCTTCGAAATGAGGGTGGGGCCACTCGACGCGTCCGCGTCGGAAAGGTCGCCCCCGTCCCTGTCAACCACGTAGACATCCCATGACTGGTTGTTGTCGTTCGCGTCGAGTCGATCACTCAGTGATTCAAACGTGACGTAACGACCGTCGGCAGAGATGTCGGGCACAAAACTCGATGCACCGAAGCCTTCGGATGGAGAGCTCACCAGAAGAGACACCGTCTCCTCCTCCATGTCGGCCACATATATTCTGGCGACATCCTCCGACGGGTCATCGGTGAGGTCGTCGGCCCACGAGGTGAACGCCACGTAGCGACCATCGTCGGAGACCGTACCCGTGAACGAGTCGCCGTCTCCCGGTTCACCGTCAGGAGTATGACTCACGAGGCTGATGTCACCTTCGTCACGATCAAGCAGGAACACATCCCAAGCATTGTTGTCGTCGCCCTCGACGAGGTCGCCGGCCCGCGAATGGAACACCAGATACCTGCCGTTCGAGCTGATATCGGGAAAGGAACTGTCACCGCCGGCCGCGTTGCCGTCGAGTCCGCGGCTGGCCAACTCGATCGAGTTGTCGGTCAGGTCTCGCACGAACACGTCGGGCTGTCCGTTCAGGTCGCCCGGAACCAGGAAGGACGAGTCGGAATGAAACGTCACGAATCGCCCAACCTGGTCGGTGCGAGTGTGGGTGAATGGATGGTGATCGTCACCCCTGCCCTGAAGGCCCGGAAGCGAGGGGATGGCCATGAAGCGTTCGTAGGGAATGCCGGTGTTCGCCGGGCTGAGCGCGACAGATGATGACGCGGGGACCACAAGTGCTGCGATTAGCAGAGCCGCCATTACCGATGTTGGGATTCGGGTCTGGAATGACATGTTCGTGGGTCGAACCGCCGCATTCGGGCGGCCTGACCGGTGGATCGGAGAGAAATCCTGCTCCCTGTACGAAGTCCGATGTTGTTGGCTCTGTCGGCCCAGACCTTCAATGACGATCTGCCTGAACCGGACGACCCCGGCTAGTTTCGGTGCATGCCGAGTCTTGATGCCAACGGAGTCACCATCGAGTACGAAACCCGGGGTGACGGGCCACCCGTGCTGCTGGTCATGGGGCTCGGCGGGCAGCTCACATCCTGGCCCGACGAGTTCGTCGATGCCATCGTCAACCGTGGCTACCGGGTGA
This sequence comes from uncultured Acidimicrobiales bacterium, assembly GCA_964509555.1. GTDB lineage: Bacteria > Actinomycetota > Acidimicrobiia > Acidimicrobiales > Aldehydirespiratoraceae > SZUA-87. The sequence continues at coordinate 690 of CAZDYO010000333.1, read as the reverse complement.
TCACCTTCGACAATCGCGACATCGGGTTGAGTTCCGAAACCAACTGGGAACCCCCCGGGCAGGCAGCGATGATGCGTGCGATGGTGGGTCGACGACCTCTCAAGGGCGTCGGCTACACCGTCGACGACATGGCGGCCGATGCCGCCGGGCTCCTGCGGGGAATCGGGGTTGATCAGGCTCACGTCGTCGGTGTCTCGATGGGTGGGATGATCGCCCAGGCCCTCACCATCAACCACTCGGCGATGGTGAGTTCGTTGTGTTCGATCATGTCCAACACCGGCGACCGCAAACACGGTATGCCCAAGAGATCTCTGCTCTGGAAGATCCGAAAGTTCAGCGACCCGTCACCTGAGAACGCCGTCGATCAGGGCATCGAGATGTTCAAGCTCATATCAGGTCCGACCTTCGATCCCGATCAGTCCCGCCAACTCATCAAGCGCGGCGTCGATCGCAGCTACCGTCCCGCCGGCACAGCCCGTCAGACGGCAGCGATCACGGGCAGCCCCGATCGCACTCCCGGCCTGCGCCACGTGAGGGTCCCGACCCTGGTGGTACATGGGCTCAGGGATCCTCTGGTTCGACCCTCCGGCGGTATCGCCACCAGTCTGGCAGTGGCGGGCTCGCGGCTGCTCATGTTCCCCGACATGGGGCACGACCTGCCCACCACCAGAACCAACGAGATGGTCGATG
>CAZDYO010000332.1:0-3837 GCA_964509555.1 uncultured Acidimicrobiales bacterium | reverse complement strand
GTTTTGTGAACGTTTGGAGTCCCGTACGGGACTCCAAACGTTCACAAAACCGGGTGGGGTGGGGTGGGGTCAGAGGCGCTCCACGTTGTCGCCGGTCAGGGCTCCTCGGGTGTCGAGGATCCTGGTGGCGGAGCTGAGAGCCGGCGAGTCGACGATGCAGTCGTGGGGCTGGAGAAGAATGACGAGGTCGGCATCAGCGACCGCGCTCTGCAGATCGGCGGCGGGCTCCAACTGGACACCGTCGACGTCGAAACTTTCGACGAACGGGTCGTAGTAGGTGAGATCGGCACCCATCTCGAGAAGCGCCGCGGCCACCGGGCGCGAGGGGGTCTCGCGTTCGTCGCTGATGTTCGCCTTGTAGGTCATGCCGAGCAACAACACCTTCGAGCCGTTGACCGACTTGCAGTCGGCATTGAGTGCAGCCTGGGCCCGGGTGGCCACGTAGTTCGGCATACGCCCCGAAATCTCCTGGGCAAGTTCCACGAACCGGAACTGGTAGCCGAGATTCCGCACGGCGTAACCCAGATAGTTGGGGTCGATCGGGATGCAGTGGCCGCCGACCCCCGGTCCGGGATAGAAGGCCTGGAAACCGAACGGCTTGGTCTTGGCGGCTTCGATCGACGCCCAAAGATCGATACCGAGGTCATGTGAGAACACGGCCATCTCGTTCATGAGCGCGATGTTGACATGGCGGTAGGTGTTCTCCAGCAGCTTGGCCATTTCAGCTTCACGGGTGCCGACGGTGGGGACCACCACATCGACGACCTTGCGGTAGAAGATTTCGGCCCGCTGGGTGCAGGCATCGGTGTAACCGCCCACGACCTTCGGAGTGTTGCGCAGCGTGAAGTGGGGGTTGCCGGGGTCGATTCGTTCCGGCGAGAAAGCGAGATTGAAGTCGACACCGGCGATCAGCCCGCTGCGACTCTCGAGAATCGGACGTACGACATCGTCGGTCGTGCCCGGATAGGTGGTCGACTCAAGAACCACGAGGGTGTCGGGAGCGAGGTGGTCGCCTATGGCGGAGGCCGCGCTCTTCACCGCTCCGAGATCGGGTGTCGTGTCCTTGCGAAGCGGTGTGGGAACGCAGATCACGACCGTGGACGAATCGGTGATGCAAGATGGGTCGGTGGTGGCGGTGAAGTTCTCACCGAGCATCCACGAGACCTCGGCGTCGCTGATGTCGTCGATATGGGAACGGCCCTCGTTCAAGACGTCGACCATGGCGGAGTTGGCGTCGAGTCCGGTAACCGTCAGCCCACTGCGAGTGGCCTCAAGGGCGAGTGGCAGCCCGACATAGCCAAGGCCGATCACAACAAGATCTGATTGCATGCGTCACAGTCGGCCGAAACGGACGACTCCTGAGTGGCGATCGCCGAATCGTCAGCGTGGCGGATTGCCACGGGCCGTGAGCCGCGAGCGGACGCCGTACTTCACGATGCACTTGATGGCGGCCACGCCATCGCGCCAGTTGATCTTCTTGCCATCGGCGTATGTTCGCCCCGAGTACGAGATCCCGACCTCCCAGACCCGCCAACCGCCGGCTGCGACCTTGGCGGTGATCTCGGGCTCGATGCCGAACCGGTTCTCTTCCAAGTCCAGGTTCCGTACCACTTCGCGCCGGAAGGCCTTGAAGCAGGTCTCCATGTCGGTGAGATTGAGATCGGTGAACATGTTCGACAGCAGTGTGAGCAGCCGATTGCCCACCGAGTGCCAGAAGTAGAGGACCCGGCGGGGTCGGCCCGACTGGAACCGGGAGCCGAAGACCACGTCGGCATCGCCGGACAGCAACGGCTCGAGCATGAGTGGGTAGTCGGCGGGGTCGTATTCGAGGTCGGCATCCTGGACGATCACGAACTCGGAGGTGGCCTCGGCGAAACCCCTTCTCAGAGCGGCACCCTTGCCCCGATTGGACGGCTGGATGAACACCCGGACTCTCGGATCGGTGATCTCCCCGATGAGGTCCCGTGTGCCATCGGTGGAGCCGTCGTCGACTATCAGGAGTTCGGCAGTGTGGGGGCTGGACAGAACGCGCTCAACTATCGCCTTGATGGTGGTGGCCTCGTTGAAGCAAGGCATGACGACGCTCAGACACGGTTCGGACTCGCTCATGGCGCTCGAACGATACCAGCGGCCCGGCGCAGCGGTTAGCCTCGCATGAGCATGGCCGACAGCCCGAGAATCGTGATTGCCGGATGGGCAGGAGCCGGGAACACCGGCGACGAACTGCTCACATCCTGGGCGGTGTCGGAGGTGAAGGTTGCCGGTGGCGAACCGGTCGTCCTGTCGGTTGATCCGGCAGACACCGCCAAGCGTCACTGTGTCGAATCGGTCAGGGCATTGTCACCGGCGGCGGCCCGAACAATCCTTGGCGCCGACGGCCTCGTGGTTGGGCCGGGCGGGATACTCCAGGACTCGACAAGCATCTGGAGCCTCCCCGCACACTGCACCCGTCCGCTGATGGCCCGCCTGGGGCGGATACCGATAGTCGGCGCCGGCATAGGGGTGGGTCCCATCACCCGCCGCGGTTCATCGAGCCTGTTGAGACTCGCTCTCGGGCGGGCCGAGAGGGTCGTGGTTCGAGACCCGGTGTCGGTGGAGATTCTGCTGCGCAGCAACGTGATGGCCCAGTGCGCCCCCGATGCGATGTTCGCGGCGGCACCCAGCCTGTTCGATGAGAAGCCAGTGGCCCGCGATCGGATCATCGTGTCGCTTCGCAAGACCGAGATCACGGGGACGATCAGGAGGAACCGCTCGAACGAGGTCGCTCCCGACATGGAGGCATGGTCCGACTCGTTGGACGGGCTGCGCCGGCATCTCGGTGTGCCGATCCGTTTCGTCTCGTTCGATCCGGGCCGTGATCGTGAGGTTCATCGGCAACTCGCCGAAATGATCGGTGAATGCGAGTTGGTTGATGTCGACAACCTGAGCGCGCCCGCCGAAGTGGCGAGGTCGATCGTGGCCGTGACCGGGCGCTACCACGCGGCGGTGCTTGCGGCCGCCTACGCCAGGCCCGTTGTCGTGCTTGATCAGGGATCGAAGCTGCCGGCGCTCGTCCCCCAGATCGGGCCCGGCGCGTCCCTCCTCGATCCGGTGGTGACCGCTGAGTCGCTCTGCGATGCCGCCGACGAGTCGATGTCGGCATCGTCGGGTCTTGCCGGTGCCGCGAAGCGGCTGGGTGAGGAGGCCGCGGCTCACGGCGAGGCCATTCGGTCGATGGTCGAGTCGTTGTGTTGACCAAGCATCAGATCATGGCCATCCCCGACACGGCTAGAACGTCCACTGGGATGGATACGATCCGATGCTGCGATTCAAACCGGTCGCTCAATGATCAACGAAGCGCAGCTCTACCATGAACGATTCCCAAGACGACTCACACCGGCAGGTCCCGAGGCCGGTGGCCCGGCGGTCGGTGGCCAACGCCGAGGCCCCATCGCTGCTTCAACGTCTCGGGGCGGTGTGGACCTACCGGGAGCTGCTCGGGAACCTCACCCGCAAGGAACTCAAGGTCAAGTACAAGAACTCGATTCTCGGGTTCATGTGGTCGCTGCTCAACCCGCTTCTCTACCTGATCGTGTTCTCAATCGTCTTCCAGCAGATTCTTCGGGCCCAGATACCCACCTACGCGATATTCCTTCTCTCGGGTCTGCTTGTGTGGAACCTGTTCTCCACCGGGCTGGCTTCGGCCACCGGTTCGATCGTCGGCAACGCCAGCCTCGTGCAGAAGGTGTGGTTCCCACGCGAGGTCCTTCCGCTTTCATCCATTGGTGCCGCACTTGTCCACTTCTTCCTGCAGACTCTCGTGTTGGCGTCGGCGATGCTGGTTCTGCGCCACGCGCC
>CAZDYO010000331.1:0-3851 GCA_964509555.1 uncultured Acidimicrobiales bacterium | reverse complement strand
ATCGAGGATCGAGGCGATGCGAGGCGCCTCTGCGTCGACGGCCGGTCGATCACGGGGGACGACATGCAGGTGCGTCGCCTGGTCGCAGCCGACCGCGACGGCGCGGTGATCGCGGCGTCGGTCGAATCGACGTCGGTCGGGGTCGCCCGGGTTTCGTGGTCCGGGGATGTCGAGTGGATCACCCCGACCAGTGGTGTCCATTCGGCGGTGGTGGCCGGTGACACCCGGGTGATCACGAGCCGCTCCCTTGATCACGACGGCGCAGCCGTCACGGTGCATCGGGGCGAGTCGAGCTTTGCGATCACCGACCGGTCCGAGATCCCCGACATCTCCCTCAACCTGACCCTGCACAGGCTCGGTCCCCGCGACCTTGTCTGCGCCCTGCTGCTGCCGTCCGACGTTTCGGCGGTCGCTTCGCTACCGGTGCTGCTCGACCCCTACGGGGGTCCCCATGCCCAGCGCGTCCTGCAGTCGCGCTCCGCTTTCCACACATCCCAATGGTTCGCTGATCAGGGTTTTGCGGTGTTGGTGGTCGACGGTCGGGGCACCCCGGGTCGCGGGCCGGCATTTGAGCGGGAGGTGCGTGGTGATTTGGCAACACCAGCGCTCGAGGACCAGATCGACGCCCTGTACGCGGCCGCCGATGTCGACCCGCGCCTCGATCTGGGCAGGGTGGCGATACGGGGCTGGTCGTTCGGCGGGTACCTCGCCGCGTTGGCGGTGCTGCGCCGCCCGGATGTGTTCCACGCGGCGGTGGCCGGCGCTCCGGTCACCGACTGGCGGCTCTACGACACCCACTACACCGAGCGCTATCTCGGCCACCCGGGTCAGGAGCCGGACAACTACGACACCACCGCTCTTGCAGCCGACGTGTCTCGTCCGACCGGCGACGAACAGGCCCGCCCGCTGATGTTGATTCATGGCCTGGCCGACGACAATGTCGTGGCCGCCCACACGTTGAGGCTGTCGCGGGCACTGCTCGAGTCGGGTCGTTCACACACGGTTCTGCCCCTCTCGGGGGTCACGCACATGACCCCGCAGGAGGAGGTCGCCGAGAATCTTCTGCTGGTTCAGGCCGAGTTTCTCCACAACGCGCTGAGTGGGCCAAACGGCTCCACCTCTTGACGCGGTGGGTGAACATGGCGCAACATGTCTCACCCTTCATACTGCGAGCAATCGAGTGTGAACGATCCGGAGCCAACGGCTTCGGGCCGTGGGGCGTTGGTGCACACCCACTTGGGGGAGAAGGTGTGCACCAGCGCCGCCACGCGAAGTCCTGTCGATGATGGGTCAGGTGGCGGTCCATCCTCCATCGACGTGGAGGATCTGCCCGGTCACGAAGCTTGACGCGTCGCTGGCCAGGAAAAGCATGGCGCCGTCGAGTTCGCCGATCTCGCCGGTGCGTCCCATCGGAGTGTTGTCGGTTATGTAGGCGTTGGCCCGGCCTCCGTCGAACATTTCGGCGGCCATCTCGGTGGGGAACCAGCCCGGTGCGATCGCGTTGACCCGGACTCCCTTGCGGGCCCATTCGGATGCCAGTTCACGGGTGAGGTTGTGGAGTCCTCCCTTGGCTGCGGCATAGCCGGGGACCCGGAGTTTGCCGCCGCCCACGGATCCCAGGACCGATCCGATGTTGACAATCGACGCCGACCGCCCGGCTTCGATGGCGTGGGCGGCCACCAGCCTCGCCAGCGAATACGGAACCACCAGGTCGATCTCGATTTCGCGGCGGAATTCGTCCATCGAGAATTCGAGAGCCGGCACCGCGGTGGAGACGCCGGCGTTGTTGATGAGCACGTCAACGCGCCCGTAATGCTCGACGGCTGATTCGATGAGCATCTCGGTGGCATCGGGGGCCAGGAGGTCGACCTCGACGGCGATGCCATCGGCAAGCTCGGCCACGAGCGATTCGAGGCGGTCGATCCGACGGGCGGCCACGACGACCTTGGCTCCGGCGGCCGACGCCGCCAATGCGAATCGTGTGCCGAGCCCCGAACTTGCGCCGGTGATGAGTACCACGCGGTCGTCGAGTCGGAATTCTGCAAGCGGGTTCATGTCGGTCATGCGGGCGAGTTTGGCAGCGATATCACCCGCGCTGCGGAATCGGCGTCGGACTCGTTGTGGGTGACCCAGATGACGCTGTCGAATCTCGAATGCGTGAACAGGTGCCGGATGGCAGCCCTCGAGGCCTCGTCGATGGAGGCGAGTGGTTCGTCGAGCAGAAGCAATCGGGCATCGGTGGCGAGGGCACGGGCGATCGCCACCCGCTGATGCTGCCCCCCGGACAGATCGGCTGGATGCGACTGCGAGGCGTCGGACATGCCCACGTCGGCCAGGATGTCGTTGGCGCGTTCCCGGGCCTCGCGTCTGTCGATGCCACGGCGGCGCATGGGGAACGCCACGTTGTCGATCACCCGCATGGCAGGGAAGAGGCGGCTGTCCTGGAAAACCATGGCGATCGGACGTTCGCGACATTGGACGAAGATCGACTCTGCAGGAGCGTCGACCGGCGTGTCGTCGTACAGGACGTGCCCGGAATCGATGGCCTCGAGACCGGCGATGAGCCTGAGCAGGCTGGTCTTGCCGGCACCGTTGGGTCCGGTGATGGCGGTGACACCGGTTTCGATGCGCATCATGTCGAACGAGATCGACCAGTCGCCACGCTGGAGTGTGCCATCGATCGTGACTCTCATCGCATCACCCATTTCCCGCGCAGCGCCACCAGCACGATCAGGCTCACCGCCATCAACAGAACACTGATGGCGAGTGCCGAACCGGGGTCGTTTTCGAGCGCGATGAACGTGGCCAGCGGAAGTGTGCGGGTGCGCCCACCCAGGTTGCCGGCAAAGGTGACGGTGGCTCCGAATTCGCCGAGGGCCCGCGCCCATGACAGCGCGGTGCCGGCGGCGATCGACGTGCGGACGGACGGAATGGTGACATGAACGAACGTGGCCACCGGGCCCGCTCCGGATACGGCGGCGGCCTCCTCGAGTAGCTGGCCGTGTTGGCGGAGCCCGCTTTCGACGGTGGTGACGAAGAATGGAAGGGCCACGAAGGTGGCAGCGATCACCGCACCGGCGGTGGTGAACGGGAGCGTGATGCCGAACCATCGGTCGAGCCATTGGCCGATGAACCCCCGTCGGCCCAGGGCGAACAACAGGGCGGTACCGGCCACGACGGGTGGTAGAACCATCGGCAGCATCACCATGGCCCGGACGATGCTCTTTCCGCGGAATTCAACGCGGGACATGAACCATGCGAGCGGGAGGCCCAACACCAGGCAGGCTGCTGCTGCCCACAGGCTCACGGTCAGCGACACTCGCAGCGCCTCGGTGACCTTGGGGTCGGAGAGACGGCCTATCAACGAGGACCATGGGACTCGTTCGAGCATGCCGACCAGTGGCAGCGCGAGCACGCTGACGGCCGCGATGGCCGCGGTCATCAGCGATCTGGGGTGGGATGCCCGTGGTTGGCTCATGGAGCTTGAAAGCCCATCTCGCGCATCCTGAGCCCGAGTGAGCCGCCATCAACCATCGAGTTGATCCACAGTGTCACCGTCGGCTTGGGTTCGGCTTGGATCGGGGCGATGAGGTATTCGGTGGAGTAGCGGTCCAGCCCCGGTGTGTCGACAAAGCGGATGTCGAGTGCCAACGCGTCGGTGAGGTAGATGAGCCCGGCGTCGACCTCACCGAACCGGATCTTGTTGGCCAGCGCCCTCACGCTGGGTTCGAGTGTGTCGGGGGAGGCATCGACACCGAGGCCCTCGAGTGCCCGGGCCGACAGGGCACCGCACGGGACCTCCGGAGCACACAGCCCGATCAGCTTCGAAGTGTCGCCGAGGTCATCGAGGG
>CAZDYO010000330.1:0-3854 GCA_964509555.1 uncultured Acidimicrobiales bacterium | reverse complement strand
CCGCCTGCGACGCGCCCACGCCCATGCCCACCAGAACCATGCGCTCGTTCTGGAAGTTCCTCATTGTCTCGTAGAAGCCGCGATGGAGCGTGCCGAGCAGCTGGGTGTCCGGTAGCCACACGTCGTCGAAGTGGAGTTCAGCCGTGTCGGAGCATCGCCAGCCTGTCTTGTCGAGCTTCTTGGTCACCGAGAAGCCCTCGGTGCCCTTCTCCATCAGGAACATGGAGATGCCGTAGCGATCGTCGGCTTTGGTGCGGGCCGCCACGATCGTGAGATCGCCGTGGACCGCGTTGGTGATGAACATCTTTGATCCGTTGATGCGCCAACCGTCGCCGTCTCGCACCGCCGATGTTCGGATGCCGGCCACATCCGATCCGGCGTCGGGTTCGGTGACCCCGATTGAAAGGATGCATTCACCGGCGAGAGCAGCGGGCAGGTAGCGTTCGAGCTGCTCGTCGGAGCCGACGTTGAGCAGGTGGGGCATGGCCATGTCGGTGTGGACCAGGACGGTCACGTCGAACCCGGCGAAGGTGGACGCGGCCAGCGCCTCGGCAAACGTGACCGAGGCGAGAGGGCCAAGCCCGAGCCCGCCCCACTTTTCGGGAACCCGAAGCGAGAACATCCCCAGCGCGCCCATGGTGCGGAGCACCTCCCGGGGCACCATGCCATTGGCCTCCCACTCGTCGCCGTGGGGTGTCACCTCCCTGCGGACGAACTCGATCGTCTGGTCCCTGAGCGCTTCGAGCTCCTCGGTGGTCTGGGCGTTCCTCAGCTTCATCGGCCATCTCCCTGCGACAGTTCTGCCAGTCTGGCCCGAAACACCTCTACGTTTCGAAGTTTGAGGTCTTCGAATCCCCGCACGATGTCGGGCAACTCTGCCAGTTCGATCGCTGCGGCCAGATTGGCGGGGTTGAGACGGTCGAGCGCGCGATCGAGAGCATCGTTGTATTCGACGGGCAGGGAACGCTCGATGCGCCGCATGGGATTTCGCGCGAACGGATCAAGGCGGGTGCCCCGCAGGCGTTTTCCCTTGGCCAAGATCGTGAACATCGGCCGCCATCTCAGCGACACCGAGATTTTCTTCTTGAGGCCGAGGGCTTTCAGAGTCGGGGGATGGAGCCTCCACGCGACGCGATCACCGGGATGGGCCACCGCGTCCACCGCGCTGGTGGCCTCGGGGTCGAGCATCAGCCGGGCCACCTCGTATTCGTCCTTGTAGGCGAGAAGCTTGTGGAGACCGGCGGCCACCGCGACGGTGAGATTGGTCGAGCCGGGGGACACTTCGGCCTCGGCCTTGGCGACCCGTTCGACGCGCCCCAGATAGGTGTCGGCCAGCTTGGTGTTCTGATAACCGATCAGGTCGTGGACCCTGAAAGCGAGCGACTCGGCCAGATCGGTGTCGGAACCGGCCAGTGCCGACACGCGTTCGGCGAATTCCGGCGAAAGCGAAATGTGGGGCTGGCGGTCGGTCTGATGCGCCTTGACCCGTGATGCCACCATCGTCGGGTCGGCCACCTGCCAGCGACCCCACCTGAATGCAGCCGTGTTGGCCTCGATCGCCACGCCGTTGAGCGCTATCGCCTCCTCGATGAGCAGGGGATCCACCGGTATCAAACCGGCTTGGACGGCCATCCCGACGACAAAGACGTTGGCCGTGACGGTGCTCCCGAGAAGGGCCTCGGTGATCTCCCCGGCCTCGGCCCAGTGGCGATGATCGGGCAGAGTGACCTCCTCCACGCGTGACAGAAGCTCGTCCACCGATGGCATTTCGATCTCGGGATGGGCCACCTTCTCGCCGGGAGGGGTGACCGCCGTCGATCCGACCACCGCCGTGCGCCTCGGATCGGCGGCCGACAACCCGGCCCACGACGCGGCGACAAGCAGATCGAATGCCAGCAACAGATCAGCCTGCCCGCGTCCGACGCGGCTGCTGTCGGCCGGGCCTCCATGGCTGATGCGTATGTCGCTGACCACAGGCCCCGCCTTCTGCGAGAGCCCGATCTGGTCGAGGCCATGGGTGTGGGCGCCTTCGAGCATCGCCGCGGTGCCGATCAGCTGGGCCACCGTGACCACCCCGGTACCACCGATGCCGGTTATGTGAATGCTCACATCCTGATGTCCCTTTGGTGGATCGGGGATCTTGTCGGGCGGATCGGCGGTCGCATTGCCGACTTCGGGCAGATCCGGAGATGCCTTGTTGCCCCGACGTCGTGGCCGGGTGACTGACATGAAGGCCGGGCAGTCGCCCTCCAAGCAGGAAAGGTCGAGGTTGCAGCTCGTCTGATCGATGGTGGTCTTGCGTCCAAGTCGGGTGATCAGCGGCTGAACCGACAGACAGTTCGACACTCGGGCACAGTCGCCGCACCCTTCGCATATGCGATGGTTGATCACCACACGTGTACGGGGGGTGGGTGCCCGGCCGCGCTTGCGGTCGCGTCGGGCCTGTGCGGCACAACGTTGATCGTGGATCAGCATGGTGACGCCCGCAGTGGAGCGCAGGGACTCCTGGGCTTCGAGCATCCGGGTGCGATCCCATATCTCCACCGCGGCCGGCATACGCCCCCCGCGATGCTTCGACGGGTCGTCGGTGGTGAGAATGATTCGCTTCACTCCCTGGCCGAGGAGTTGGGCGGCAACATCGGCCAGCTCGAGACGGCCGGTCGGATCCTGACCACCGGTCATGGCCACGGTGCCATTCCAGAGCAGCTTGTAGGTGATGTGCGAACCGGCGGCGATGGCTGCCTGAATGGCCAGCTGTCCGGAGTGGAAGTAGGTGCCGTCGCCGAGGTTCTGGGTGAGGTGGTCGGTCTCGACGAAGTTCTCCATGCCGATCCATTGGGTGCCCTCGTTGCCCATGCAGGTGAGCCCGGCGATGTCGCCGACGCGGTCGGGATCGGCGAGCATCACCATGGTGTGGCAGCCGATGCCGACTCCGACGAGAGTTCCGTCGGGCACGATCGTCGAGCGATTGTGGGGGCAACCCGAGCAGAAGAAGGGCGTGCGGGAGACGCTCAGCGGTATCCGCTCGCGAACCGTAACCGGTGGGGCCAGCCGATCGCCGAGGCGACCCTCCAGGCGTCTGCGCAGCGCCGGCATGATCTGATCAGCGCTGAGGGCCCCGTGCCCCGGGAGAAGTGTGGCGCCGGTGTCGTCGAACTTGCCGATCACGAGCGGTCTTTCGGCTTGGTTGTAGAGGGCGTTCTTGATCAGGTTCTCGACGTTGGGGTGCTTCTCCTCGATCACGAGTATTTCGTCGAGGCCGGTGGCGAACGACTTGATCGTCGACGCGTTGAACGGGATGGGCATTCCGAGTTTGAGGAGCCTGATGCCGGCGTCGCCGAGATCCGAATCGGATGTGAGGCCGAGCCGATCGAATGCTTCGCGTACCTCGCGATAGGTGATTCCAGAGGACACGATGCCGATCCAGGCATCGTGAGGGTTGACGGTGGTGTGATTGAGCCGGTTGAGCGCGGCGTACTCGAGTGCGAGTGAGTACCTGACCTCGTATATCTCACGCTCGATTTCCACCGTGTGAGGTGTGAGGAGACGACCATCCGGGAGATGCACGTACGGCTTGCCGTCGATCAGCGGGATCACCGGGGTGACCCGATTCGGATCAAGGTCGACGGTGGTGCTTCCATCGGCAACGTCGGCCACGATCTTCAGGCTGGTCCACAGTCCGGTGGCCCGGCTCATGGCGATCGCATGACGGCCGAGATCGAGAGCCTCGGCAGGATCGCCAGGGTATAGAACCGGAAGGTTCATGTCGGCCAGAGAACCCGCCGAGGACGACCGCGGGACGGGAGAGCGTCGAGTAGGGAAGTGGGGTGCCCCGAGTCCCCCCCCCCCCCCCC
>CAZDYO010000329.1:0-3856 GCA_964509555.1 uncultured Acidimicrobiales bacterium | reverse complement strand
TACGGCCGCTCGAAGCTGGCCGGTGAGATCGAGGCGGGAGTCGACGCCACCATTGTTCGCACGGCGTGGCTGTGCGGCGAACATGGCCCCAACATGGTCAAGACGATCCTGCGGCTTCTGGGCGAACACGACGTCTTGTCATTCGTCGACGATCAACGCGGCCACCCGACGTTCGCGTCGGATCTTGCCCCGGTGTTGCGGCGACTGGCGATCGAACGTCGACCGGGAATCTTCCATGTCACCAACCAGGGTGCGGTGAGCTGGCACGAGTTCGCACGGGAGGTCGCCAAGGTCGCGGGAGCCGACCCCGAGCGTGTGCGTCCGTGTGCCACCTCCGATCTGCAGCCGCCCCGACCGGCTCCCAGGCCGGCCAACTCGGTGCTCGACAACATGGCGATGCGCCTGGCGGGATTGCCGACCATGCGTGACTTCCGGGAGCCGCTGGCCGAGCTGGTGTCGAGGCTCGCCTAGCGAATCGGTCGGTCGGACCCCGGCCGCCGATTGGAGGCCGACAACCAAAGGGCCACAACGGCCAGGAAGACAAGCCAGACGAGCCGGTCGACCGAGGCCATGAGGACCCCGGTGTTGAACGGGATTCCGATGAGCGGGCTCAGAGCGGCCACCAGGAACTCTCTGAGCCCCAGGCCACCCGGAAGAAACCCGACGGCCACGGTGACGGCACCGGCAACCGAGAGTGCCAGAGCCTGGCTGAGGCCGATGTGTTGGCCGAGCGCCTCGGCGGCCAGCCAGAGCCGCAGCGCACTGGTGGCCAGCCAACCGAACTCCACCACCACGATCGATGATGCAAGTCGGGCACGACCTCCGGTTGGCGCCGCCGATCTGAACATGATGATCACCCCGACACCCACGGAGAGTCCGGCAACGGCGACGACCGCGCCGGTGACGGGGGATCCGGCCACCGCGATCGCGGCGCCACCGACCGTGCCGGTGATGGCCAGCCAGGCCAATCCGGGAATGGCCCCGGATGAGATCGCGTCGCGGTAGCTGGCACCGTCCTCGGACAACGACCGGACCGTCACCAACATCGACCCCGGCAACGGCAAGAGATTCGCGATGGCGGCAGCCCCGGCCACCCTCAGGGCACGGCCACGGGTGGGATTCTGTGAGTTGATGCGGGCGGCGATGTCGAACTCGGCGGCTTTGAGCAGCAGGCTGATGGGTGCGGCCATCAGAAGCGAGGCCGCGAGGGGAAGGAACGCCAGGCTGGATGCGGTGATGTTGGTCGACGACCACGCCCATGCGGCCATCGCCGCCACCGCCAACGCGGCGACGACGGTGAGGGCCACCTGGCGGCGCGGGGCGAGAGGAGTGGCTCTGCGCTCGAGGAGCCGCCGTACGGTGCTGATCATCGTTGATGACGATAGATCGACCCGGTATGGGATGCGGTCATCCACGCCGATACGGTCGCTCGGCATGAAGGTACTGATCGACGCCGTCCACCCCGCGGATGTGTGGACTCTCGGCGCGGTCGAGGACCGACTGCTGGCCGAGGGCGCCGACACCCTCTGGTTGTCGCGTCCCGGGAAGGATTCGGTCGTGGAGTTGATCGAGGCCCGTGACCGACCTCATGTGGCGGCATCCACCGCCGGCACGACGATGTTCGGGCTGGCCAAGGAGTTGGTGGTCCGTGATCGCAACGCGCTGCGAACGGCGCGACGTTTCCGGCCCGACATCATTCTCACAAGATCACCTGCGGGCGTCCACGCCGGCCGGCTCACCCGAACGCCGGTCATCTACGACACCGACGACGGCCATGTTGCCGGAATGCTCTTCTGGGTGGCCGGCCCGTTCGCGAACCTGATCGCCAGTCCCACGGCCACCGAGCGCAGCTACGGCAGAAAACACCGCCGTTACCGCGGCTACAAGGAACTCTTCTACCTCCATCCGGATCGGTTCACCCCCGATCCCGGCGTGCGTGGCGAGATCGGACTGGCCGACAATGAGCGGCTGTTCGTACTGCGACTCACCGCCTTCACCGCCAGCCACGACGTGAGTGAGGCCGGGATGAGCCGTGCCCAGATCGATCGGCTTCTGGCGATGATGACCCCCCTCGGGCGGGTGGTCATCTCGTCCGAGTCCGACCTGCCCTCCGATCTGGCCGGGATGCGGATCACCACACCGCCGGAGCGGTTTCATCATGTTCTGGCGGCCGCCGACCTCGTGGTGGGCGACAGCCAGACCGTCTGCTCCGAGGCCGGAGTGTTGGGCACCCCTTCGATCCGCTACAACACATGGGCCGGGCGACACCCGTATCAGGTGGAACTCGAGGAGAAATGGGGCCTCACGAGAGCGTTCCCGCTCGAGAATGAAGGCGGGTTCTTCTCAGCCGTTGAGAGCTCGCTGGCCGATCTCGACGGCGTTCGTGAGCGTCAGGCCGAGGGTCGTCGCCGAATGCTCGAGTGGTGTGGAGATCCGGTCGACGATCTGATGGCTTGGATCGCGGAACTCACACGCTGACGGCGGTGGGCGCAGCGGTGATGGTCCAAGCAGCGGCCGTTGTGGCCAGCCGGTGGAGGAAGGTGGCCAGCTCTCCGCGTGTGACCGGCCCGTCGGGAGAGAAGGTGTCGGGAGTGATCCCGGTGGTGACGCCGATCTCGGCGAGCCAGGCCACGGCCTTCGTGTAGAAGGAATCAGCCGGAACATCGGCAAAGGGAGACTGCGAACTCGGTTCGATGCGTCCGCACAGTCGCCACAGGAAGGTGGCCATCTGGGCTCTGGTCACCCATGAATCGGGGCTGAACTCGGTGGCGGATGTGCCGGTGGTGATCCCCGACTCGGCAAGCCAGGCCACGGCCTCGGAGTAGAAAACACCGCTGGGAACATCATCGAAGGGGGCAGGAGCCCCTGGTGTCGGTGAGTCCATGAACCGCCACAGGAAGGTGGCCATCACCGCGCGGGTGACCTCATCCATGGGCTCGAACAGCCCCGGTTGGGTTCCGGTGGTGAGCGAGTGCCGGCGCATCCAGTAGACCCCGGGGGCGAAGAACCGGTTGGGCTCGACATCGATGAAACCGGCGAAGAGGTGAAGGTCCATCAGCTTCGCGGAACGACCATCGGCGGCTGTGGTGTCGACTCGGATGTTGGTTGTGTCGATGTCGATCGGAACCGTGTGGTCGAACCCGTGGGCGATCCCCGCGGTTGGATACGACTCGTCCAGGCCCGGTCGAGGTGTGTCGGCGACGATGGAGGCGAACGGTGTTCCATCGACCGATATGTCGACAGTTGTCGCAGAGCGTGGAGCGAAGCGGTCGATTGTCCATCCGGTGACATCGATGGCCTCGAGCGTGTAGGTCGGGGTGAGCGTGCCGAACACCGGCACCAATTCGGCCGCACCGGTGCGCACCTCCGAAATCCGTCCGTAAAGAACATTTCCGGGGCACGCGGTCTGTTGATTGTCGCGGTGGCCCGAGACGTTGTGGAGAAGCACCATCTCTCCCGGCTCCGCGTAGTCGCCCCCGGCCGACCTGACGAATGAGGTCCCCAACGGGTCGACTCCGAACAGCGACAGCTTCCATCCGAAAAGACGAATCAGACTGTCGATCACGGCTTGGCCCGGGTCGACCCTGCTGAATGTTCCGAGAACCGACACCCCCATGCTCTCGGTGTTGAGCCCCGACACATGGGCGCCGCTGATCGGTTCGTAGATGCTGCCCTGGCGGGCGTGCCAGATGCGACCGAATCTGTCGATCACGAAGTTGTAGCCGATGTCGTCCCAGCTTCTTTTGTCCAAGTTGTAGCACTGATTGAGTCTGAGCATGCGTGGTTCGTCGTCGGGGGAGGTGTTGTTGGTGTTGACCGTGTGGTGGATCACACCGTGGCGAAGACCAACATCGGC
>CAZDYO010000328.1:0-3867 GCA_964509555.1 uncultured Acidimicrobiales bacterium | reverse complement strand
GCTCGACGCCGTTGGGCGTTCCGTCACGGGGCCATCCACGAGTTGAAGGACTCTCCCGCGATCGCGCTCTCACCGGTGTTGAGTTGGCGGGCCAAGCTGCGTGTTCTGCGCGAACCGTGGGTTCGCACCCCTCCACCCGGGGGCGACGAATCACTGCTTCATTTCATGTGCCGGCGACTGGGACCCGAGACCGGCACCATGATCGCCAACGTCATGGCCCACGGCGTATTCGCCGGTGACCCATCGGTGATGTCGGCAAGGGGAGCGTTCGCGAAGCTGGTTGCTCTCGAAGACGAATCCGGCAGCCTCATCAGGGGCGGGATCGCCCGCGCGGGGGCCCGCGAGAAGGGCACGCCCCGGGCCACCGCCCACACCGCCCCCGACGGCATGGCTTCGGTTGCGTCCCAACTCGCCGATTTCCTGGGAAGCCGTTACCGCGGCTCGTTCCCGGTCACATCGGTTCGTCCCAAGGGGACCCGTTGGCTGGTTGAGGGTCCCGAAACCCTGGAGGCCGACGCGGTTGTGATCGCTCTGGCACCCGGTGGGGCTTCCCGGATCGTCCCCGACGATCTCACTCCACTACTGGCCGACCGCCCAACCGCCAAGGTGGCGATCGTGGGTCTTGGCGGCAAGGCCTCCGACATGCCGGTGCCACCGGGCTTTGGCTTTCTCACCGGCCCAGGCGAACAGATCCATGCCCTCGGCATGCTCTTCGAATCGGAGTACGCCGCCAACCGGGCCCCGGAGGGTTGCCGCATGGTGAAGGCCATATACGGTGGCGACGCCGACCCCCGGGTCATGTCGCTGTCCGACGACGATCTCATCGCCACCGCCGTCCGTGAGCTCACCACCGCCATCGGGGTGGAGGTGCGGCCCTCGTTCACCAAGGTCATCCGTCAACAAAGTGGCATTCCCCAGTATCGGATCGGTCATCCCGATTGGTTGGCCGAACTCGACAGGGCGCTGGCGGCGCATCCCGGTCTGGAGTTCACGGGCTGGGGCTACCGCGGTATCGGCGTATCATCGTTGGCTACGGATGCCGTCAGGGCAGCCGATGAGTTGACCAACCACTCAAGCCCCGCGATCGGAATCCTTGCGTGACAAAAACCCTTCCTCGCATCATCCAGGGCGGCATGGGAGTCGGAGTCTCCGACTGGCGACTCGCCAACGCGGTGGCCCGACGCGGTCATCTCGGTGTCGTGTCGGGAGTCGCAATCGACGTGGTCCACGTCCGCCGACTCGGCGATGGCGATCCAGGAGGACACCTGCGCCGGGCCTACGCTGCGTTCCCGAATCAGGAAATCGTGGCCGACGTTCTCGACCGCTACTTCGTCGAGGGCGGCAAACAGCCCGATGAGCCGTACCGCAATGTCACCAAGCTGAGCGCCGATCCCCCGCGACACCTGATCAATCTCACGGTTCTCGCCAACTTCGGTGAGATCCGACTGGCCAAGGAGGGTCACGACGGCCCGGTAGGGGTAAATCATCTCACCAAGGTTCAGCTGCCCACCCCCTACGCCTTGCTCGGCGCCGTCCTGGCCGGTGCCGATTTCGTGATCATGGGGGCCGGCATTCCAATCGACATTCCCCCGATGCTCACCAGACTCTCGCTTGGCGAACCGATCCGGCAGCGTCTCGAGGTCATCGACTCCGACACCGAACACTTCGTCGAATTCGACCCCCGGTCCGTTGTCCCCGATGGTTGGCCCCGACAGCGGCCGAAGTTCCTGGCGATCATCTCGTCGAACACGCTGTCGTTGTTCTTGTCGCGCAACCCCGAGAACTGCCCTGATGGGTTCGTGGTCGAGCGCCCGATCGCCGGGGGTCACAACGCTCCTCCGCGAGGCAAGGGGGTGTTCGACGATCTCGGTCAACCCGAATACGGTCCCCGCGACGAGGTCAACCTGGCCAAGCTGGCCAAGGTCGGGCTGCCGTTCTGGTTGGCCGGTGGTTCGGGTCGGACCGGCAGTCTCGCCACCGCGCTCGAATCCGGCGCGGCTGGCATCCAGGTGGGCACGGCCTTCGCGTACTGCAACGAGTCCGGCATCGGACCATCGATGAAGGCCGAGGTGATCCGGCAGGCCCTCAACGGCGGGGTCAAGGTGTTCACCGACCCGCTGGCCTCGCCGAGCGGCTATCCGTTCAAGGTCGTTGAGGTCAAGGGCACGGTTTCCGAATCCGACGTCGTCGACGCCCGTGAACGGGTGTGTGATCTTGGCTATCTCCGGTCTACCTATCAGAAGCCCGACGGCGAACTCGGCTACCGGTGCGCAGCCGAGCCCCGATCTGCATACGAGCGCAAGGGTGGCGATCCCCTCGACACCGACGGCCGAAAGTGCCTCTGCAACGGCCTGATGGCCACCATCGAGCTGCCCCAGGTCAGGAAGGGGCAACCCGAGCCGCCGATCGTCACTTCGGGCGATGACCTGACCGCAGTGGTGCAAGCCCTATGCACCGATACCGACAACTACTCGGCCGCCGACGTAATCGACTACCTCGAGTCCTGACCCCGATTACCCGGTTTTGTGAACGTTTGGAGTCCCGTACGGGACTCCAAACGTTCACAAAACCGGGTAATCGGTCGTGTTCATCGGCAATGGGAGTCGTACGACGCCGCCGCTTTGATCCTGGACAGGTTGAACACCAGAACTCGATCATCGGGGCGGGGAAGGAATTCGCAGGCCAGGCCCACGGTCTCAGCGTCGGAGAGAAGCGTGGGGAGTGCGTCCGGTCCCAGATTGTCGAGCAGGTAGTCGATATCCAGCTGTCCGGTTCCGCCGAACCGGTCGATGTTGCGGGACGCCACCAACGATTCGGGGTTGGCCAGGTTCACCGCCATGAGCACCAGAAACGCCGAGACCATCACCGAATTGGTGAAGTCAACGCCCAGCCGATTCGCGAGCTTCAGGCCGCAGAGCACGAACACGATTCCTATCCATGCGGCGAACACGATTGTCGAGAACCGCAACATCGTGAGCCCGAATTCGGACTCATACAGGAACAACCTGCGAATAGCCACGGCCACAACAATCAGAGTGAGAATCACGGTTGCCTGCTGGAGCAAACCCACCCACCTTTGATCGAGTGAGGCGGTATTGCTGTAGCGGTCGAGCAGGAGCAGAACCGCGAGAGTAATTGCTGCCGCCGCGAGCAGCTGAAAGAACCCTTGCCGCGCATACTCCGCGTATGACAGACCGGTGTTGCGGCGCACGTAACCAGCACCCGCGATGATAGCCACCACTTGCGTGATCACGAAGATGCTGTAGACGCCGACGATTCCTCCGAGGGAAATCACAAGTTCGGTCGGACCGATCAATTCGGGCGGGGCCACACGGTCGGGATGACCTCCCCAGTAGGCATGACCAGCCACCCCGGCCGTGACGAGACCACCAACAATCAGAAACCAAACGTGCTCGCCGATCGCCGGCATGCTGATTGAGAACTGAAATATCGACCTGAATAGCGCGTCGGAGGACGCCAAGAGGATCGCAAGGACCACCACGATCGGAAGGCCGACAGCCACCCCTCGTAGGACCGATCGCATCTTCGGTGAAACGCCTCGGGGAACGGGCACCACCGTGATCACGGATTTCCATACCAGTTCCATCGACAGCACGGCGGGCTCCAAGAAGCGGAGCGGCCTGATGAGATGTCCCAGGGCAGCAGCCACCGGGCTGGGTTCGTCACGAACCATCGCGGCCAGCAACAACAAGCCGAGGACCGCGAGCACGTTGAGGGTGACGAGCCATGGAGACTCACGAACCATCAGCATCACAACCGGTCCGGCTATCGCGATGAGTAGCGGCCGCGCCGGCGAACGGGTGCCCCATCCACCAATAAACGACCCGCCGACCATCAGGCCGAAGG
>CAZDYO010000327.1:0-3868 GCA_964509555.1 uncultured Acidimicrobiales bacterium | reverse complement strand
GCCTGGGTGAGCCAGGTGCGAATGTCGGGTCGCGGGCGAGATCGCTCGACAGATGTGCCCGGCTGGGTGCGTAACCCCCTCGCTCCGAAGGCGATCGAGGTGTAGACCAGCCAGGTACCGACGGCGGCGGCAACTGCAAGCAGGAGAGGGGTCACCGATCACCCTCCATGGAGAGAATCTCGCGAATGTCGAGGGCGACGTCGTTGAAGGCGCGGGTGAGGCGCTGGGGCACGTTGCCTGTCCACGTCAGGGGCTGGTCGCGCGATGGCCTCGAGAACACGTCGGTCATGGTGAACTGTCCGCTGTCGATGGATGCGCTGAGATCCTCCACGCAGGAGATCGTGGCCACCCGTGGGCCGTCTGGTGTGCGTACACAGTGGACCACGACGTCCACCGCCTCCGAGACGAGATTGTTGAGAGCGGACATTGGCAGTTCGTTGCTCGTGTCGGCCAGTTGGCAAATGAACCGAAGCCGGGTCAGGGCTTGGCGGGCAGATCCGGCGTGGATCGTGGTGAAGCCTTTCACGCCTGATGACAGCGTGAGCAGTAGTGGGAGAGCCTCGCGATCCCTGACCTCGCCGACGATGGCCACGTCTGGGGCCATGCGAAGGAATCCGGCAACCAAGCGGCGCAGATCGACCTCGGGGCGGTCGGCCCGACCGGCGCGGGTTTGCATGCTGGCGACGTTCGGCAGGGGGATGTCGGACTCGAATACTTCCTCGGCGACGACCACCCGCAGCGACGGGTCAAGCTCGGCGGCGCAACAGTTGAGCATGGTGGTCTTCCCCGATCCGGGTGCGCCGGCGAACACGATGGTCTGCCTTGCGGAAACACATGACCGGATGAACCGGGCGGCTGCCCCGGTGAGAGTGCCCACCTCAACGAGCTCTTCGAGGGTGCGAAAGGTGACTCCGGTGAACTTGCGGATGTTGACCATGAGATGTCCGCCGCGGGCGACGTCTCCATGGACGATGTGTATGCGGGCCCCGTCGTCAAGTTGAGCGTCCTGAAGGCCTTCACTCGGATCGAGTTTGCGGTGGGCACTCGACGCGTCGTCGAGGATTTTGGTGAGCGTTCGAAAGACGTGCTCATCGTCGTGGAACACTTCGTGGTGGTAGCCGCTGGGGCCGCGATGGCGTTTCACGAAGACCGCGTCGGGTGCGTTGACCATGATCTCCCACACGTCGTCATCCGCGAGCAGGGGAGCGAGAGGGCCGTACCCGGTGAGGTTGCGCATTGCCCTCTCGGACACGGTGGCAAGGTCGTCGATGGGATATGGCCGGCGGCCGTGGAGGTAGTCGTCGTTCCATGCCCGGATCTCCTCGGTGACGAGGTCGGACAGCATCTCGGCTGCCCCGGCACCGGATAGATCCAGGGATGCATTCTTGGCACGCTCCTGGACGACGCGCTCGATCTCCTGAAGCGGAGTGTCGGTGTGGGCGGTGATCATCCGGCCTCCTCGGTCCAACTACCGATTGATCCGGGGGCAACTCGCTCCGGTTCCAGCCCGATCGGCAGGTCGGCTCGGCTTGGCTGATCCTCCAGGCGACGTTCGACTTCAGAGGACACTGTCATGCCCATCGACTTGGGCAGTCGGACGGCGTCGCGTAGCGCAGCCTCAAGATCCCTGCGGTCGGGAGTGAACACTGGTCCCGAGAGGACTTCGGCTCCGTCTGCCGGTCGCACGAGATTGGCGAGGGCGAGCGAGTCGTCGGCCCGACCGGACGGGTGGCGGGGCGAGCGGTTGATCACCGTGACGAGCCTCTCGGGCTCGACGTGGTTGGCCAGAAGATCGCGGATCGTGCGGGCGAGCGAGTGGATGCCCTTCAGCCCGTGGGTGCCGACGACCACGACGGCATCGGCGCGCTCCATCACCGCCCGGGACATGAGGTTCCGGTCGGCGACATCGAGCGAACCGGTCTCCGACTCGCCCTCGAAGTCGGCGGTGATGTCGGCGATCACGAGCCGATAGGAACGCAGCAGAGTGTCGAGTGTCGCTTCGAACGACTTGCGGCGAAGGGCCGTCCAGTCGCGGTGGCGTCTGAGCCCGAGGAGCAGGTGGTAGCCCCTGTCACCGGTGTCGAAGACCAGCGATCGGGTGCGTTCGACGGTCATTCGGCCACCCCGGTGGGCGTCGACCATTTCCTGAACACCCGGGACCACATCGCGGGCATCGTGGAGCATGGCCAGTTCGGCGTTGAGGGCCAGATCGGCGAGCAGTACCATTCCGGCGTTTCCGGCACGCCGGGCCAGTGTCTGTGCGAGCGCCATGGCAGTGGTCGACGAGCCAGCGCCGCCGGGTCCGGTGACCGCGACCAACTGACCCCGCCATGTTCCCAGCGGCGTCGGGGAATCGGCGACGCGGGCCTCCGTGGTGGTTACGGGTGTGGCGTGTTGTTGCAGCGCTGACACCAGCTCCGATCGGTCGAACGGGGTGTGCAGCACGCCGGATACGCCGAGGTCACTCCAGTCTCGATGGTGAGCGGGATCCACGACGATGACGGCGGTGCCTGCCGATCGTGCCGAGTCGACCAGGTCCCGGTCTAAGCCGCTGGCTCGGTCGCCAACGAGCATTGCCGAATGGGCGCGGCCGGACGAAAGGCGGACCCGGGCCTCCTGCGCCGACATGCATTTGACGAACTCAATCGGAGCGGCAGCTGAGGTCGCCCACCGGGCGAGCTCGCTGAACCAGTCGGCGCGCGGGTGGGCCAGCCCGAGGACAACCCATCTCTGGTGATTCACGGAGCCACCACCGGGGTCGGGCCGGGCACGGACTCATCGACGGTGTAGCTGGCCGGATACGAGTCGGTCAGCGCACGAGTGGATCGGATGATGGTGAGGTCACCTTGTTGTGAGAGGTGGGCGGTGGAGACAACTGCGTCGGCATCGGGGATGGCGAGGGTGAGAACGCCGGTGCCGGTTGACCCGATCTGATCGGTGCGGGGATCGAAGGAGATGACGACGGCGTCTTCCATCGCCACGACTGTGGTCGGTTGGTCGGCGACCCGGAGAGTCGAGAGGATGGTGACCCGATCGCCGCGGACCAACCCGGGGGGTGTTCGATCCAGAGGCACCGGGAAGGCGAGCTCGTGGACCGCTCCGAGGGGTGAGCCATCGATGGATGGCGAGGAGATCAGGTCGTCGAGGGTGAGGATTTCGCCCGGGCGGAGGTCGCGAAGTGCGATGGCGCCCTCAAGCCCGTCGGTGGAGTTGACGGCCGCTCGGGCCACGTCGGGCGGAATGTCCATGGCCTCGAATGAGACTCCGCTGAGGCTGACGGGTTCTCCGGCCGACACCTCGGCTTTCACTACGAGGAACTCGGTGGTGGGGCCGCTCGACCCCCCGGTGGCGGCCGCGTAGGTCCCCACGGCGGCGATCGAGATCAACAATGCACCCATGAGAGCACGGCCGTTCGGCAGAGATTTTCGCGGTGAAATCTCCCTTAGTGCATGAATACTGCCGTCGGCGTGCTCAAGCGCCGGCGAAATCGCCGTCATATCTTTCCCTCCGTCTAAACCCACAGCCTATTTACTCACGCTGGGTGGTTGTCCGTATGAAACCATACCGAATGGATTGAAAAGATGCTAGAAATACTTTTATGAGTCCTGAAACCACCAAATGGCTTTCCACGAAGGAAGCCGCCGAGATGCTCGGTGTCACCGCCCGAACCGTCTACCGGTTCATCGATGAGGGCAACCTGCCCGCCTACAAGTTCGGACGTGTCATCCGTGTGAAGGCGGTCGACCTTGAGGATTTCGTGGAGGGCTGCCGAGTTGAGCCGGGCAGCATTTCTCACCTTTACCCGGAAGGCCACCACTAGATGATTAGTTCCAAGGGGTGCGCGCGGTTCGCGCGGTATCCACCACGT
>CAZDYO010000326.1:0-3870 GCA_964509555.1 uncultured Acidimicrobiales bacterium | reverse complement strand
GTCTCCGGCTTCGAGCAGACCCAACAGTTTCGTCCGGCCGTGGTCATCGAGACGCGCATCGGCTTTGGTCAACAACCTTCGACACCGATACAACGGATCATCCTTGAGGCCTCTGACTGCGTCCAAGGACCCCCACCGAATCAGCCTCGACCGATCACCCTCCCAGCTTCATCGCGGAGAGCCAGTGTGACCCAAAATGGAACTGGCCATGGCGCCTTCGATCCGATCCGTCCACCGGCAGCGGAGGGGCTCGGTTAGCCAGCCGCCAGCGACGGAGCGACCTCAAAGAAGTTTGTAGCGATACCCAACGCGACCACCAATCCGATCCGGGCCGGGTCATCGATCAACGGTGCCCCATACGCGATCACCGCGTTGTTGACCGTGTGCCAATCACAACCGAGCTCAACAGCGAGTTCGTTGACGGTACGGCCCCAACGACCAGCACGATCCGTCAACGTCAACCGGGCCGCCGCGATCCTAGGAACGTTCTCGGTCCACGAACGCTTCGCGCACCCATCGTTGGGGCAACACCACAGGCGTTTGTTCCACACCATCCAAACCAACCAGCAGTCCACACGTGCGCGTGGCGGCCTGTTCCACGAGAGCTCTCGAATCTGTAGGCGTTCAGAACCGTCAGAATCGCACAGCCCTCGTACTCACCAGTGAACCCACACCCCGCTCAGATCAGAAGGGCCAGCAAAGTGGCCCGAAAGACCACGCTACGTTCCGCTATCGGCTCGAAACACCGTCTGGTACGGTCCCGAAGAGATTGACGGGAGCCGAAAATGCCCAAGCCGACCCGCAAGATCGCATCATTGATCGCGATGGCGGCGTTCGCCATGGGCCAGTTGTCGTCGCCCGGCATGGCATCCGCGCAACAAGACACCCCCGACCTCGAAGCTGCCGCCCTCCCTTCCGAGTGGACGTTCACTGCGAGCTCGACATCCATCGACATCGCTCCTCCCGAGCCCATCCAGCCGTTGCCGATCGGCAGTGAGATGGGAGGCACGCTGCAGATGTCCGAAACCTGCGCCGGTGCGGATTGCAGCTACACCACCGTTGTCGACGTGACCCCTCTCACGGTCATCGGCGAATCCCCGGCGATCGAGTGGGTCCATCAAGGCACCCGATGGACTCTGGCCGGGACCACATCGATCCTGTCATCGTCGACCGACCAATCAACATGCATCTACACATGGGTCGAGAACTGGGACATCACCATCACCGATGCCGTGTTCGACGGAGAACGTTGGATCGCCACCGCCTTCAACGGCACCCGCCAACAGGGGTCATCTCTCGACCCGTCGCAATCCACCGGCTTCTGCTCCCCCTACCAAGATCTCACCACCTGGACGGCAACCGGCTCTGCTGTGGTGACCCCCGCTGAAGCACCGGTTGAGGCGACCACAACCCTCGCGCAGACAACGACCACGACCCCGAGCGACGACCCACGCGATTCTGGACGGGGCAACCCCTACCTGTGGGGCATCGCGATCGTCGCCATCGGCATAATCATCCTGTTGGGCGGCACGCGCATCCGCAACATACGCGGCACCACGGTCGGTCCGCCCCAACCTCCCGACCCGGACGACCCTCCACAAGACGACCCGCGTGATCAACACGTGTTCGCGTGCGGTTGGTACATGTGGTACCACGACGACTCGGACCAGCCCGTCACAGAACTCAAGTCGGCTTCGCCGGGCACCGAGTGCTGCAAGTACACGATCCAGCTCTACACGACGATCGTCGAATCCGACCCCTCCGAAACCAACGACAATTGGTTCGCAGAATGGGAAATTGAGTATTACCGAGCTAACGGATCATCCGGTGGCTACCGGTCCATGCCTCACATGGGGCCGGTAATCCGGAACGACACCCGAACTCGGTCGCTTCCCATTCCCCACGGCTTGGGCATAACCGGAGTTGCCGACGTCGATTCCACGCAACTGGTCAATCCAGACCGAGCCGACAGCATCGAAGAGTTCAACAGCATCAACGCCGCCCAGGGAGCAGCCGAGCGCAGTTCCTCGGAATTCACCGCGGAAGCGAACCACGAAGAGACCACAACCCTGCGGATCCGACTGGATCGCGGCTGCCAGCGCGAGCCCGGACTCGACCACGTCTACGAGATGTTCGGAGAGAGCGACATCACCTACTCCGGCGACATCCGGTGCCACAACAGCGACACCTCCTGCCCGTCGAGCATGACCATCGGGTCATCCGGGATGACCCAAGTGAGCAACGATCTCGAATACGAGGTCGACAACCCCGCCGCGGGCACCGGCACCACCGCTGACGCTGCCGGATCATGGCAATTTACCGGCGGGTCGCTGTCTGCAGGAGGGGTCGGAATCGGCACCGACGGATCTGTCACCATCGGCGGAGGTGTCGGGCCTGCCGAACTCGAGCTCGAATTCTCTGCCCCCACACCGGCTGAACACAATGTCAGCCCGGCGCCGTTGCGCTACACAGGTTCAAACCGCGACAGCCACTCAGATCCACAGCTCGAAATCAATGTGCGAAACAAATACGCCAACTCTGCCGAAGCAGAAATCCACTCCGGGCTCAACATCACGGCTCTGACGGATATTCGACACCACCTGGTGGTGCAAGGCAGCACTCGGGCGACGCCGGGAGAAGGCACCCAATGCGGATGCGGGCTGAAATCTTGCAACTACTGCCACAGCTCGTTCACGCTAATGATCGGCGACCGGCTCGATCCTCCCGACGAAGGAGATCGATCCACCCGCGACACCGAGACGAGCGCCCTGCTCGATGGCGTCCGCTACGAAAGGCACGGCGAGGCCGAGCTCACGGCCGACGCGATCCTCATCGTTGGGCCGAACACTTGGTATCTGAACCGCCCCGACAGCGGCGAGGGCCCCTGGGAAGTCACTCACGGCTGACCATCCAGACGTCGGCCACTTCCTCACGGTCCGACTCGGTGGCCCCTGGCCCCGCCAACGGCCGGATCAGAACACCTCGGGCACCCACGTCTGTTCGTCGATCGGCGGACGGATGTATTCCCCCTCCTGCCGAGGGGGAAGCGACAGCGGGGCCGATGTGAGGTCCTCGTAATCGAACCTCGACAGAAGATGGCTGATGCAGTTGAGACGGGCCCGCTTCTTGTCGTCGGCGTCGACAACCCACCACGGTGAAAGCTTCGTGTCGGTGAACTGGAACATGCGGTCCTTGGCCCGCGAATAGTCGAGCCAGTGGGCCCTCGACTCGAGGTCCATCGGCGACAGCTTCCACCGCTTCTCCGGGTTTTCAATGCGGCCCCTGAACCTCTTCTCCTGCTCCTCGTCGCTCACCGAAAACCAATACTTGATGAGCACGATCCCCGACCGGATCAGCATGTTCTCGAACTCTGGAGCCGACCGCAGGAACTCCTCGTATTCGTCGTCGGTGCAGAACCCCATCACCCTCTCCACACCGGCCCGGTTGTACCAACTCCGATCGAACAGCACCATCTCACCACCAGCCGGAAGATGAGCCGCATAACGTTGGAAGTACCACTGGGTGGCCTCGCGTTCGGTCGGCTTGGTGAGCGCTGCTATCCGCACCGTGCGGGGGTTGGTCCGCTCGACTATTCGCTTGATGGTCCCGCCCTTCCCGGCCGCATCCCGCCCCTCAAACAACACACAAACCCGGAGATTCTCCTTCTCGATCCACGCTTGAAGCCTCACCAACTCCCTCTGCAGACGAGCGAGTTCGGTCTCGTAACGCTTCTTCGAAAGCTTGCTCGTCTTGCCGTCATGCCCGCTGGGGGCAGAATCCGAATTGTTGTCGGCCACTTACCGAACCCCCGTGTTGAATTCGTTCGTCTCTCACAGCGTGCCACAGATCGTCGCTGTCCACGTTCCACAT
>CAZDYO010000325.1:0-3892 GCA_964509555.1 uncultured Acidimicrobiales bacterium | reverse complement strand
GATCCCCCACAGCAGTCACTTCGATGCGCAGTGCCACGTGTGACGAAGCTAGCCGCGACCGGGCCGCGCTGCTTCCTGCACAGCCACAATTTCAGAAGGAATTTGTCCGCGAGCCCCGGCAAGCCCCGATCGCGGGCAGTATGTCACCAACCTGAACGATGACGATACAGATCCGTGGGCCGAGCCTCGATTTTCGGGGGCTCGAGACGGACGATCACATTGGGGCCGTGACGCTCGACCAGCTCAACGAGATGCATGTGCTCGTAGTGGCCCTCCATGCGATCACAAAGCACCAATCGGCGTCGGCCCACTTTGGCCACCACCCCACCGCTCCGTCGCAGGCGATCCAGGGATTCGATCTCGCGCCACTCGATCATGCGATTCGACAAGGGGCAGCGCCGTTCGATGCCTTCGGACGTGACAACCGACCTCAGTGGCTGGTCGAACAGCAGTGCAACAGTCGCCACCAGCCCGACGACCAGCGCGCCGATCCCGGGCCCTCCGAGCGGACGGTTCAGGGAGACGGCTATGGGACCGCCGATCAGTGCGGCCGATCCCGCTGCTGCGAACAACCAGGACCGACGGGAACTGTAGAGAATGACGGTGTCGGCGTCGCTGCGCTCGGGATCGGCCCGCTCGGCTGACATCGGGACCCCTATGTGTTCCTCGACATGGCCACATCGACGAGGCTCTCGCCCGGTGCCAGCGGGTAGTGGCATGCGACCTCGTGTCCATCGCCCATGATCCGGAACTCGGGTTCCTCGGCGGCGCACTTCTCGGTTGCGATCGGGCAACGAGTGCGGAATCTGCATCCCGATGGCGCCGCCGTCGGGCTGGGAATGTCGCCCTCGAGAACAATCCGGTGACGGCTGCGTTCCTTGTCGGGATCGGCCACCGGAACCGCAGACAGCAGACTCTGAGTGTATGGATGGGCCGGGCGGTCGTAGATCGAGTCTCGATCGGCCAGCTCGACGATCTTGCCCAGGTACATCACGGCCACGCGGTCGGAGATGTGTCGAACCACCGACAGGTCGTGGGCGATGAACATGTAGCTGAGATTGAACTCACTCTGCAGATCCTCGAGCAGATTGACCACCTGGGCCTGCACGCTCACATCAAGCGCCGAGACCGGCTCGTCGAGAATGATCAGCGTGGGGTTGAGCGCGAGCGCTCTGGCGATACCGATGCGCTGACGCTGCCCACCCGAGAACTCGTGTGGGTAGCGGTTGCCGTAGTCTTTGAGGAGCCCCACGGCGCTCAGAAGTTCGTTGGCCTTGTTGGTGGCGGTGACCTTGTCAGTTCCGTGGATTCGTAGCGGTTCAGAAATGATGTCACGGACCGGCATACGCGGGTTCAGCGAGGCAAACGGGTCCTGGAACACGATCTGGATGTGGCGACGCAGTTCGCGCATGGTGGGGCGGTCGGCGTCGGTGACCGATTGGCCCTTGTAGCTGACCCTGCCGCTGGTGGGATCTATCAGGCGAATGATGGAGCGCCCGAACGTGGTCTTGCCGCATCCGGATTCGCCCACAACACCAACGGTCTCGCCAGCATGGATGTCGAGACTCACGCCAGCGACGGCGGTGACTGTGGCCACCTGTCTCTGGAAGAACCCGGCCCGTATGGGAAAGTCCTTGACCAGATTCTCGACCCGCAGCACTGGTTCATCGATCATGACGCACCTCCAGCGAGGGCTTCGGTGAGCTGACCCAACTTGTGGCATCTGCTCCGATGGGACGAACCAGAACCGACCGGGCGCAGCTCGGCGTGACTCTCTGTGCACTCATCATCGGCGTAGGCGCAGCGAGGCGAGAAGGCACATCCCGGAGGGGGGCTGAGGACGCTTGGCGGGGTCCCCGGGATTGGCACCAATCTTTCACCCTTCGGGGAGTCGAGCCGCGGGATGGAACTCATCAACCCACGGGTGTAGGGGTTTTCGCTGCCGTAAAACACCTCTCTCGCGGTGCCCTCTTCGAAGACCCGGCCCCCGTACATGACGACCACCCGATCGGCGATTCCCGCCACCACCCCGAGGTCGTGGGTTATGAGCATGATGGCTGCACCCGTGGCCTCCTGGGCGGCCTTCATTACCTCCAGAACCTGAGCCTGAATGGTGACGTCGAGAGCGGTGGTGGGCTCATCGGCGATCAGCAGGTCGGGCCCGTTGGCAATGGCCATGGCGATCATCGCACGCTGACGCATACCGCCGGAGAATTCGTGGGGATACTGATTGACCCGCTTTCCGGGCTCCGGGACTCCCACCGATTCAAGAAGGTCTGCTGCTTTCGACCATGCCGCAGCCTTGGAGAAGTCGGTGTGGATCAGCAGCATCTCGGCAATCTGGGCGCCCACCTTGAAGACCGGGTTGAGCGCGGTCATCGGGTCCTGGAAGACCATGGCGATGCCGTTGCCCCGGACTCCACGCATTTCCTTCTCGGACACCGACAGTAGATCGCTTCCGTGAAACCGGATCTGACCGGTGATCGAAGCCGAGCTCGGGTGGAGCCCCATCGTGGCGAGTGCAGTGACCGACTTGCCGGATCCCGATTCGCCGACCACCGCCAGTACCTCGCCGGGCTCCACGTCGAATGACACGTTCCTGACCGCGTGGACCCATCCGTCGTCGGTTGGGAACGACACGCTCAAATCGTTGATGCTGATTACTGGTTCGCTCACTCGCGTCCCTTTCGCGTGGCTGGGTCGAGAGCGTCTCGAAGCCCGTCGCCCAGGAAGTTCAGACACAGCACCAGGACGGTGAGGATTGCCCCCGGAATCAACACCCGCGAAGGCGTGGTGTCGATGAATCCCTTCGAGTCGCTGATCAGCTTGCCGAGTGAGGTGTCGGGGGGGACAACCCCCAGACCAAGGAACGACAGTGTGGATTCAAGAATGATCGCCGAACCGCTCACCAGGGTTATCTGCACCAGAACCGGACCCATGGCGTTGGGGAGGATATGCCGGAAGATGATTCTGCCCGAACCAGCGCCCGCGGCGCGAGCTGCCTGCACGAACTCGGTCTCCTTGAGCTGGAAGAACAGCCCTCGCACTATTCGGGCGATGACAATCCATGAAATGAACGCCACGAGAAATGCGGTCTGATTGGGGGAGCCGCCCCACTTGATGCCCATCACCAACAACACGATGATTGCCGGTACCACCAGGATCAGATTGATCATCTGGTTGATGGCCGCATCGACCCACTTGCCGAAGTAGCCGGCCAGGGCCCCCAGGAGTGTGCCGATGGCGGTCGAGACCACAGCGACGATTGCCGCTATGCGGATCGATACCTGGGCACCTTCCATGGTGCGGATCATCAAGTCACGACCGAGCGGATCGGTTCCGAACGGGTGTTTCGAAGTGATCCCCTGGTTCATGTCGGGGATGTTGGTGTCGGTTGAGTTGAACGGCGAGAAGAATGGAACCACCCAGAAAGAGGAGATCAACAAAACCAGGATCACGAAGGCGATCATGGCCAAACGATGTCTGCGGAACCGTTCCCAGGTCTGCCGGCCAAAGCTCTTGGGCTCAATCGACATCCCCTCGGCGGAGAGGTCGCCAACCGCGATCGGATCGCCGAGTGAGGATTTTGCCGGTTCGTGAAGCGGCAGCTTGAATTCTTGCATCAGCTGATCCGAATCCTTGGGTCGAGCACGCCGTAGAGAAGGTCGGCGAGCAGGTTGAAGCCGATCGCCAACACAGCCACGAACAACACTATGGCCATCACCATGTTGACATCGGCTGCGAAGATCGAGCTGAGAAGCAGCGGCCCGATGCCGGGCCAGGAGAAGATGGTTTCGGTGACCACCGACCCGCCGAGCATGGCCGCGAAATCAAGTGCCCAGATGGTGACCACGGGGATCATGGCGTTTCGCATAGCGTGTTTGAGAATCAC
>CAZDYO010000324.1:0-3897 GCA_964509555.1 uncultured Acidimicrobiales bacterium | reverse complement strand
CTCGAAGATGCCCGCAGCGTCGGTGACGCCGTAGACCGGGCCGGAATCGTCGAGCGTGCCGAACCGGTCATCGGGGCCCGCGGCTTCAACGGTGACACCAATGTCGGCCAAGCCAACCTCGGTGGCCCCACCACGCAGGCCGTCACCATCCAGATCGTCGAAGACGCTCACGATCAGGCTTCCCGGCGCTGGTGGGCGCCAGCCGAAATCGGTGGTCACCGAATCACCGGCAGCCAGATCGATATCGAAGGAGCCGGGGGTGGTCAGCACCGAGTCGAGCGGCAACGAGGTTGGTGCCACCGCGACGCGATAGGCGCCAGGATCGAGACCGTTGAACAACCACGACCCATCGGGCCCGGTGACCACCTCGGCAATGATCGTGTCGTCAGCCGTTCCGTACTTGGCATCGTCACCCGATGTGGTGACGCTGATCTGGACGGACCCGGTCGGCAATTCACCGGCATCGAACGAGCCGTTGCCGTCGGAATCCTCGAACACGATGCCCGAGACCGATGTCGTCGGCGCTGCAGCGGTGACACCGAGCAGCTCGGCCGAACGACCGAGATTGACGAGCCCGGCCCCGAACACATCGTCGGCCCCGGGGTCCCCGAGGTCGGTTGCCCCGCCGATGAGAGCCGCCTCGATCTCGGTGTCGGAGCTGGTGGGGGACGCTCCAATGAGCAGAGCCACCGCACCGGCAACGTGGGGGGCTGCGAACGACGTGCCGGTATGGGGAATGAACTCACCGGCGACTGTTTGTGCAGTGATCAGGTCGCCGGGGGCCGCTAGATGAGGGTAGGTGCGAGTGGCACCCCCGCACTCGGTCGGGCCACGGCTGCTTTCCGACAACGCGCTGAGGTCGGACCTCACTGCACCGACGGCAAGTGCGCCCGGAAGGTTGGAGGGACTGGGGGAACTCCCCGGGCCGGGACCGAAGTTTCCCGCGGCGAAGACCGGAATGACACCCGCAGCCCGCAGGGCGGCGATGTCGGGGGCGAACTCGAGGTCGCATCCCGGTGAGGCGCCGGTCCAGGAGGAGTTGACCACGTCGGCACCGTCGTCGGTGGTCGGATCACCGTCGGGGTCGAGCACCCATTGCAGAGCGGAGTGGATGGCCGAGGTGGTGGCGTTGCCCCGGTCGTCGAAGATCTTGGCGGCGATCCACTGGGCGTCGGGAGCGACACCCACGGTCGAGCCACTCAGGTCTCCACCGGTGATGATGTTGGCGACGGCAGTGCCGTGACCTGTGGTGTCGTACGGTTCCGTTGATGATCCGTAGGGGTCGAACCAGCTGTTGGTGCCGCCTCGGTATGAGCCGGCCACCTCCGACGGGAACACGTTGGGGATACCGACAAT
Organism: uncultured Acidimicrobiales bacterium; assembly: GCA_964509555.1. GTDB lineage: Bacteria > Actinomycetota > Acidimicrobiia > Acidimicrobiales > Aldehydirespiratoraceae > SZUA-87. Next base: position 2,541 of record CAZDYO010000324.1, on the reverse strand, counting down.
GTCGACGCCGGTGTCGAGCACGGCCACCACGACGCCATCACCGGTGTGGCCCGCGGCCCACATGGCCGGAGCGCCGATGGCGTCGACGTTGGCTGTGGATGGCCCCGCCGGTGCGGTTCCGGCGAGCTGATAGTGATGTTCGATGTCGATTTCTGCGACATCGTCGAACCGGGCCAGATCCGCGATCACCCCCGGAGTTGCGGTGATGGCGAATCCGTTCATGATCCAGAACGGGGTGAACTCCTCAACGTCGGGTCCGAGCTCCCAGATCGGGGCCAGAAGCCGGTAGAGGAACTGATCGCGAGCCGCAGCATCCTGGAGAGAACGAATGACGTCCTCCGATGAGGCCGTCGGCCCGGCATCGGCCAGAACCTCCGCCAGATCGACCTGATCGTCGAGACGCACCACCACACTCAGGAACCCGTCCGCGGGGGTGATGGCGAGTGCCTGACGGGCGGCCGGTGTGAACACCGACGCGAACTGGCCGACCGAGTCGGAGACATCGACCTGCTCGGACTGGGCGGAAACCGGGGTCGAGAACGCGAGAGAGGCGGTGGCCAAGGCCACCGCTATGAGTGAGACACCCGCCCGCCTCACGGGTCGACCTTCCCGCGATGAAGTTCATCCTCGATCAGGAATTGCTCGACGCTCCGCAGCCGACGATCACGAATCATCGCCGCGACGCCACGCCAGATCAGCAGAATCAGGAACACGACCACACCGGCGGCGCCCAGTGTCGAGGTGACCCCGGCGATGGAGGCATCGGAGACCCTGACTGCGCGCCCACCAGCGGCGCTGGAGACTGTCCACCGGAAATCGGCGGTGACATCGGGCAGACCGAGCCGGCGAATCACGACCTGAACGTCGTAGTCGCCGGGAACGGAGAACCGGGTTGTCGGAATCTGGTATTCGCCGACGCTGCCAGTGGGATCGACATCGAAGGTGGCGGTCTCGACATCAAGGTCAAGAGGAGTGACCCTCACGAGAACCCGGTCGATCGGCGCCGGCACGGGAATGCGGGTGCTGGTCGCGTCGATCAGAACCAGGTTCTGACCGGGGACGTTCGGGGTGATCTGCATGGCCAGTTGGACGTCGTCGCGAACCACCGCCAACTGACGCGACTCCGCGTTGACCACCGGCATCCAGGTGATCCCGGTGGCGGGGGCCGAAGCGGTCAGGATCGCCGCGGCGGCAATCACGACAGCCGTGGCCATCGACTCGCGACCGATCCTCCGGTGGCTGCCCTTGGGGGACAGTCCACGGCGAGTGGCGAGTGCCAGGATCAGGACCACGCCGATGGCCAGCAATTTCACGATCATGGTCTGGCCGTAGGCGGTGCCGATGAACGAGTCGACCGAGGTGATCAAGGGGCCGATGGCCAGCAATCCGGTGACCAGGGTTGCCGCCAGGGCTGCCTCGGCAAACGGTGAGAATTCCTTCAGCGCAATCGCTCCCAGGCGGTCGGGGCGTTCCACCCCACGATTGCGAAGGATCTGCCAGAGCACGAACACGCCGCCCACCCACGAAAGTGCGGCTGCCAGATGGAGGGTGTCATTCGCTATGGAGAACAGCGGGGTTTCGGTGCCGGCTGCATGACCGGCCGCGGCCTCCGCAAGCAGGGCCACCGCACCGAGCGCGACCAGCAGCCCTCTCGATCCGGTCAATCTGGGTCTGCCCTTGAGAATCACCGCTGCCGCGACCACGGCCAGGAACCTGATGATGGCCCACTGACCCCACGATGTTGAGACCAACGACGTTTGAACAAGATCGCCCATTGACTGGCCGGTGGCTGTGGATATCGACCACAGTTGATGAGCGACGAGCGACAGTACCGCGGCGGAGGCCAGCACGGCGCCCCTCCAGGCCCACGTCGCGGCAAACCTCGTCGACGCCAGGTGCCATGGCCGATCCGATTCAGCAGCGAAACGTTCTCTCAGGGATGTCAGAACGATCCCTTCGACCACAAGACCACCGAGCATCAGGGCGAGACCGACGAACATCGCCCATCTCAACGCCACCTCACTCGGCGGAACGGGCTTCGAAGCATCAGGGAAGCTGGCTTGGGAGAGGTCGGCTCCGGCGCCGAACCCCCACACGATCATTCCCTTGGTGATGTGACCATCGGATGCGCTGAAGGCGGTCCATCTCAGGCTGTACAACCCGTCGGGGACATCGCCGAACACCACGAGGAGGGAGTCGTCACCGCCGTCGTGACCGATGATCTCGACCGGATACGAGTTGCCATCCACGTCGACCAGTTCGACGGCACTCGAGTCGGGAGACACCGTCTCGTTGAAGGTCAGCGTGACCGACTCCGGAGCCTCGTCGAGTGCTGAACCATCCGCTGGGTCGGATTGAACCAATGTTGCGTGGGCGTAGGCGGGCGAAGCTGACGAGATGATCGAGACGGCCACCACGGTCAGGGCCAGCATGAGTCGACGGGTCTTCATGACCTGATCAACCTTCACTGGGAACGCGGTGGCGCACATTGTGGACCAGGGCGATCACCACGAGGACGGAACCGGCGGCCAACACAACCAA
>CAZDYO010000323.1:0-3898 GCA_964509555.1 uncultured Acidimicrobiales bacterium | reverse complement strand
CCAGGACGGGCCTCTCGACGATGATGTCGGCCAGTCTTGTTTCGGGGGTGATGGGGGTCATTTCGTGCCTTTCGGCTTGGTGGAGTGTGGGCCCTCGGTTGGTGAGGGGATGTTTGACATCGGGGTGGAAGCGAGTTTGCTGACGAGTTGCGACCGGGCGTTTGACCAGGCCTCGTGGAGAGTGCACGGGCCTGATTCGCCGCAGGCCCGGTTCTGGAGCACGCACTGACCGTCGTCGGTCGGGCCCTCGACGGCTTCGATCACATCGAGTACGGAGATGGTTTCGAGGTCTGCTGCCAGTGAGTAGCCGCCGGACGGACCGGGATCGGAGCGGACCCAACCGGCTTTCACGAGAGGTGTCATCACCTGTGAGAGGTATCCGGCTGTGCTGTCGAGATCAGCGGCCAGCGCGGAGCCCTTTCGGCGGGTGTCGGAGGTCGACAGCAACACCAACGCGCGCGCTGCAAGGTCGGAACTGCGGGTTACCTCAAGTCGCATAGTTGATAACTATACGATAACCCCCCCGTTATTGCCACCTGATCGAGAGCGGAAGTGTGAGAGATTCGCCGGGCCCCAGCACTCGGCAGCCGGGGCGGTTGAAAGCGTCGGGCGCAGCGGTCTGAGGCTCAACGCAGATGGCGTGTGGGGTCTGGTCGTAGACGACCCAGGTGTCGGTGGGAGATTCGACGACAACCTGGCGCGAGTTGCCCCACCGAATCCGCGGCGGGGAGGAGACCCCTACGAAACAGTCATCCCACGGACCCGGTGGTACCGGGTCGAGGGCGCCGGTCGGTATTCCTTCTGAATCACGGGTGAGGATCCGGTCGGGGTGAAACCCGAGCTCGGCATCGGAGTCGTCGATCGACTTGGCGAACACCGGATGCCAGCCGATCACCGCCGGCATCGCCCGTTCGCAGGCGGTGACCGACAACGTCATCGTCAGTCGGTCAGGCCGTAGATCGACATCGATGTGAGCGACTCCGCCGAAGGGCCAGGGATCGGTGAGGCGAAGCTCGAGGCCTCCATGACCATCGACCTTCCAAGTACGATCAAGCCCGATTCCATGGAGCGCATGTCCTCCCATATTGGGGGGAAGTTGGTGCTGTGATCCGCGGAACGAGAAGCGGCCCTTGTTCACCCGACCGGCCCATGGAACCATCGGGTAGCAGCCCCAAAGGAGGGCCTCGTCGCCCTCCTGAATCAACAACTCGACGCCGTCGACGTGAAGCGAACGCAATCGTGCGCCCAGATGATCGATGATCGCCGTTGCCGACCCGGCCGACAGCACCGACCGGCCGGGATCCGATTCGTGCTCTACGGAAGTCACCCGTGTTGCTCCATGGGAATGGTCTACCGCCGCTCGTCACCATGCGTGGAGATCACGCCCGGCAAACATCCCCATGTCGGCCACACCTCCGCCGCGGGTGTGACCAACATGGTTGTGATCATTCGGATGTCATGGGCGGGCGACCACGCCCCGGCTCCCATGTCAGGGGACAGGCACCGGGCAGTCGTTGCCTGATCCGGGATTGGCGTCGACACACGCGATCCGGCCCTCGATGCCGGGCGAGATGGGCGTGTTGGCGGTGACGTAGGCCGCGGTCACCTGATCGAGCAGCTCCCTGGTGGTGGCCACGGAAATGTCGGCCGGGTAGCCGTCGCCTCCACTCGATGTGAAGTCGTTCTCGGCCACCGTGTAGCTGGAGGCCGCTGTCAGGTCGACAGCCGCGCCCGTGCATGAGCCATCGGCGGCCTGCCTGACTGCCGATAGGATCCTCGACCCGGACGGCGCCTCAATGTCGTAGCTGAAGCACAGACCGGATACCTGTGCGAATCGGCCGCTCACTCCCGGCATGGCGGAAACGCCGCGTTCGAGGTGGGCGAGTAGATCGGCGCCGGTCATGGTGAGGGTGACAACCGAGTTTCCGAACGGAAGCACGGTGAGAACCTGGCCGGCCGTGATCGACCCCTCATCACCGGGGTTGCAGAAGTCGCCGGGGATATCGGTGGTCGGGCATGTGAGGGGTGCTCTCAACCCGCCGGAATTCGTGATGGCGAAATCGGTGGCATACCGCTCTCTCATGGCGTCGGTGACGACATCGCCGACCAGGGACTCACAGGTGCGACCCGAGCTCTGGCCACATTCGTCGCTGCGGGGGATCGATACGGTCGAGGTCCCGAGAACGTTGCCGAGCAGGGCATCGAGCTGGGTGCGCAATGGCGCCAGCAGGGCGACGATCGCCGGATCGGGTGTGACGTTGGCGCTGACCGGCTTCACGAAGTTGGAACGGGTCGACACCACCGACCCGCTCGACTTGTCGAAGGTCATCTGTACTCGGGCGTATGTGCGGCCCTTGCTCTGATTCTCGACCACCATGGCGCCGTTGATCACTCCCGAGAACTCCTCGTCGGTGTGGTCGCCGACAATCACATCGAACCCACTGACCCCGTTGGCCAGATCCACGAGGGGACCTGACGGGCCAGCACCGGTGACACCCATGTGTGCGAGCAGCACGAACACTTCGGCTCCCTGGGCGGCGGCGGCTGCCCTGGCGGAATTCGCCGCGGCGACAGGGTCGGTGATCACGATCGAGCCGAACGACCCCGGGAACACCAGCGTTGGGGCCTCAGGATTGGTGACCCCGATCACCGCCACCTTCACGCCGTCGAACTCGAACAGTTCGTAGTCCTTGACTCCGGAAAGGTTGGCATCGCGATTCTGGAGGTTGGCCGACAGATACTGGAACGGCTGTCCGGGTTCGGTCGTGGTGTCATTGGCGATATCGATCATCGACTGGAGATGGGCAATGCCCTGATCGAAGTTGTGGTTGCCGAAGGTGTCGGCATCGAACCCCATGAGACGCATCGCCCGAACGGCCGGTTCCTCGTCGAAGAAGCTCGACAGCGGTGGAGCGGCACCGTAGGCGTCGCCCGCGGTGAGCGTCAGAGTGTTGGCGATGTTGGCCCGCTCACGCTTGAAATAGGTGGACAGCTCGGCTGCACCGCCGAACGAGCCTTGACGGAACACGAACAACGGATCGAGTTGGCCGTGCCAGTCGGACACGGTCAGCAGCTGCAGCTTCACGAAGTCCTTGGGCAGCTTCATCTTGAAGCTGGCGAGGATCGGTTCGTGGTCGCTGGCGGTGACATCGCCGTCGCGACGGGGGAAGTCGACGTTGAGATGAACCACATCGACCTTGGCATGGTCGGCGAGATCCTCGGTGGCGAAGAACTGGTCGAGCTGCTGGGAATTGCCGTCGAATATGAACGTGTAGTCGGCGTCGTCGCCGAGCTTCATGCCATGGTCGTCGTCATCTTTCTTGCTGTGGTCCTTGTCCTTGTGGTCCTTGTCGTCGTGGTCGCTCTTCTTGTCTGACTTCTCGTGATCGCCACCGACGATGTTGAACAGCACCTGGTCGTCGCCGACCCCGGGGAGAATCTCGGTCATGTCGTTGGTCCACTCGAAGGTGTTCGAGTCGCCGGCGACCATGATCTGCCGGCCCGAATCGGCCGCCAGAAGACCGTCCACGTATTCGTTGATGGCCCCGACCTGATCCTCTCGGCCGGCACCGCCGTTCTCACTTGCCTGGACGAACGGTTGGGGTCCGCCGAAGATCGGTGTTGAACCGAACCGTGAACTCAGGTGCATGTTGATGACGGTGAACTCGTTGGAGTTGAACTCGAACGTGGCCACGAGGGGATCTCGGGTGTCGGTGAAGGCCGCAGGATTGGAAACCCCGGCTGCCGCCAACTCGGCCGGGGTGAGCGACACGAAGTCGATCAGGGAAACGCGCGCCGGGTTGTAGAGGAAGGCGTTGCGGAGGGTGCCACCGGGCACCCCTCCACCGGGGCCTGCTGCCGTGTCGACTGCGAACGATTGTTCGCCCGCCCCCCCGTC
>CAZDYO010000322.1:0-3916 GCA_964509555.1 uncultured Acidimicrobiales bacterium | reverse complement strand
GGTGATCGCGCCCGACACGAACCCGACGTCGGACCAGGCGACACCCGCGTCGGACAGGGCCTCACGGGCGGCTTGGGTGCCGTATTCGACGAAGTTTCGGCCCCACTTGCCCCATGGGTGCATGCCCACGCCGAGAATCGCAATCTCGTCCATCACTGATCCTCCGCAGCGCATCCGGCGACCGGGCGCCATTTCCACACGACGTATTCGTGGTCGTCGTCCTCGTAGAGCGTGTCGAGCGTGAGCTGCATCTCCTCGCCGACACTCAGATCGTCGGGGCCGATTCCTGCCACGCATTGTCCCAGCACGACCATCTTCTCATCGTTGAGTTCCACAGCCACGACGGTGATCGGGACATAGGGGTCCGTGGTCACCACAAAAGGTGGAGGAGGCGGATAATTGCTGGTGGTGAAGGACCACAGCCGACCGCGGTTGCCAAGTTCGACCGTCTCGAGTTCGACAGCACCCGACACCGCCGGATCTCCGCCGGCGAGATGACGGGGAAAGAACCATGAATCCCGCCCGGGAACCTTGCCGCCAATCAGGTGGGGATCGTCGGGGTCCATCGTGAACATTCCCTCGACCGCGGGCACTCGTGTCTTCGGCATTTCGGCCCTCGCTGACCTCGGAAATCTGACGCGGAGTCACATTAGCGTCTACGTTCGGTCCACTCATTTCCGCGTGTCGCCCCCGGGCGGTGAGAGGTCGCGATGTCGCCAGGATCGATTTCTTCATGGGACGACTATCCGGTGCATCAGGCATCGGAATACATCCGGCATCCGGCCACATCCGATCGAAACTTCTACGACCGCTACTACTTCAACCTCCACTCGTCGTCGGCCGACTTCTTCGCGATCCTCGGACTGGGCGTCTACCCCAATCTCGGGGTGATCGACGGGTTCGTCGCCGTCACCGCCGACGGAACACAGCGGATCATGCGGGCCAGTCGTCCTCTCACCGACCGTTCGGAGATCTCCGTCGGTCCCATGCGGATCACTATCATCGAGCCTCTGAAGCAGCTTCGGGTGGTTGTCGACCCCAACGAGTCGGGTGTTGCCCTCGATGCGACATGGACCGGATCGATCCCGGCGTTCGAGGAACCGAGGCAGTACCTGCGATCAAGGGGTGCGGTCGTGTTCGACACGCAGCGGTTCGCGCAGCTAGGCAGATGGAGCGGGTCGCTCAGTATTGGCGACCGCGATCTCATCCTCGACCCGGGCGTCTGCGGGGGTAGCCGCGATCGTTCGTGGGGGATCAGACCCGTCGGAGAACCGCAACCGGATGGCATTCGCGTCGACGTTTCGGTGATGGCGGGAATGTGGAACTACATGCCGGTTGATTTCGGCGACCATTCGATCATCTACATGTGCCATGAGGAAGCCGACGGTAACCGACCCTTGGAGGAGGCCGTGCGAGTCTGGTCAGATCCGGACCGCCCAGCCGACTGGCTCGGTCGGCCCGAATGGCGTCATGAAATGATCCCCGGCACCCGGCTGCTGTCATCGTCGGTGATCATGTTTCCCGAAGCCCCTGATGGCCCGATCGAACTGCATGCCGAGCCTCTTGTCACCAACTTCGTGTCGCTCGGAACCGGCTATGGCATGGACGCAGATTGGCGACACGGCATGTGGCAAGGGGAGCAGGAGGTGGTGCAGTGCCTCAGTTACAATGTCGACGAGATCCTGCCGCTGGCCCAGTACGGGGTCGTCGATTCGGTCGGACGATTCGCTTACGATGATCCGCAATTCGGCCCGCGGGTCGGACACGGCTTGTACGAGCATGGCTTCTTCGGGCCGTTTCCGAAGCTCGGCTTGCACGACCGGGGTGATGTCCACCCCTGACGGGGTCTGATTTGGCGACGCCCAACGCCGCAACGCCCGTCAGAGCTGCAAGGATGGCGGCAACATTCCCGGAGGAATCAAATGCCAGCATTCTCAGCCGCGAACGAACACGACTCGCGCCCCACAATGGAAGAGCTCGAAGGTCGAGACGCCTTCGTGAAACGCCACATCGGCACCACCTCGAAAGATCTGGCCCACATGCTCGAGGTGATCGGAGCCGACTCCCTCGACGACCTGATCGACCGGACGGTGCCCGCCGACATTCGCATCTCCGAGACACTCGAGCTTCCGTCTCCGGTTGGTCAGCAGGCTGCCCAGGACGAACTGCGTGAGATGGCTTCCGCCAATCGATTGCTCACATCGCTGATCGGCATGGGCTACAGCGACACCATCACTCCCCCGGTGATCCGACGCAACATCATGGAGAATCCCGGTTGGTACACCGCGTACACGCCCTACCAACCGGAAATCTCCCAGGGTCGTCTCGAGGCCCTCCTCAACTTCCAGACGATGGTGATCGAGCTCACCGGCATGGAGATCTCCAACGCATCGCTCCTCGACGAGGGCACCGCCGCTGCCGAGGCGATGACCATGCTCCACCGCGTCACCCGCGGCAAGCAGGGCAACCGATTCGTCATCGACCCCATGTGTCATCCCCAGACCATCGCCGTCATGCAGACCAGGGCCACCCCGATCGGCTTGGATGTCGAGATGACCGACCCTTCGAGCGCTGATCTCGAAGGCGTCTACGGGATGATCGTGCAGTATCCGGGAACCACCGGCGATATCCCCGATCTGGCGGCGATCATCGATCGTGCCCACGAATCGGGAACCTTGGTTGCGGTGGCCGCCGATCCGCTGGCTCTCACGATCCTCACACCGCCGGGCGAGATGGGTGCCGACATCGTGGTCGGGTCCACCCAACGCTTCGGCGTTCCGATGGGCTTCGGCGGACCCCACGCCGCCTACTTCGCCACCCTCGAGAAGTACCAGCGATCGATGCCCGGCCGATTGGTGGGCGTGTCCGTCGACCCGGCCGGCCGTCCCGCTCTGCGATTGGCTCTGCAGACACGCGAGCAGCACATTCGACGCGAGAAGGCCACATCCAACATCTGCACCTCACAGGTCCTGTTGGCGGTGATGGCATCGATGTACGCCGTTCATCACGGTCCGGACGGGCTCCGCCGCATCGCCCGGCGGGTCAATCGCATGGCTGCAGTGTTGGCAGAGGGCCTTCGCGGGGGCGGCGTCGAGATCGTCCACGATCACTTCTTCGACACGGTGTGTGCCCGCGTTCCCGGCCGTGCCGACAAGGTGATGGCCGTCGCCCTGTCGGAGGACCTCAATCTTCGGCGGCTCGATGCTGACACGGTCACCATCTCCCTCGATGAGGCCACCACGCGTTCCGTGATCGAGAAGGTGTGGCGCTCGTTCGGCATCGATGCCGATGCCGACCAGCTCGACATGTCGGTTGCTGATCCTCGTCCGGAGGCCTACGTGCGCCGGTCGCCGGCACTTCGACACGAGATCTTCTCCGCCTACCATTCCGAGACCGAACTCGTTCGCTACATGCGACGTCTCGTCAACCGCGACATCGCACTTGACCGGGCCATGATCCCGTTGGGTTCGTGCACGATGAAACTCAATGCGGCCACCGAGATGGAACCGATCTCCTGGCCAGAATTGGCCTCCATTCATCCGTTCGCACCCGTCGATCAGACGGTCGGGTATCAGCGGATCATCGACCAGCTCGAACATTGGTTGGTTCAGATCACGGGATACGCGGCGGTTTCGCTTCAGCCCAACTCGGGAGCCCAGGGTGAGCTGGCCGGCCTGTTGGCGGTCCGCGAATACCATCGCAGCCGCGGTGAGGGCCACCGCGATGTAAGCCTGATTCCGTCATCGGCCCACGGCACCAACGCCGCCAGTTCCGCCATGGCCGGTTTCAAGGTGGTCGTGGTGGCGTGCGACGACAACGGCAATGTCGACCTCGATGATCTGGAGGCGAAGATTGCCGTCCACCGCGACAATCTCGCTGTCTTGATGATCACCTACCCGTCCACCCACGGAGTGTT
>CAZDYO010000321.1:0-3925 GCA_964509555.1 uncultured Acidimicrobiales bacterium | reverse complement strand
GATCGAGTCGGTGGACAACACCGGGCCGGTGGGGTTCGCCCACAGCGGCGACTTCGGGGTATCGGGCAACGACACCGTTGACGAGGGTGGCGTCGGAATGACCAGCACCGGGATGAACAACCAGGCCCGCCGGCTTGTCGACAATGACGATGTGTTGGTCCTCGTAGGCGACCCCGAACACGACCGATGGATCGGGCTCGACACCAGTTGCCGGTGCGTTCGGGATATCTATGCGAATTCGTTGTCCCCCAACGACACGAACCGACCCCGATTCGGCAGTGACTCCGTCGAGGGAGACCACAGAGTCGCGGACAAGCCTGGATGCCGCGGATCGACTCACGTCACCGAGCATGGCCACCACACGGTCGAGTCGCTCGCCGGCGAGCCCCTCCGGTATTACTTCATCGATAGTGGTGGTGGTCACGTGGTGTCGCCCATCTCGGTGGGGTGAGTGCCCGCAGCGGCGATCACCTTCGGGAGAGCCCGCCCACCTTGTGTTGCACGGTCATGGCGGCCCAAGGAATGGCCTCCAGTCGTTCGCGGGGAATCGGCTCGCCGGATACCACACAGATGCCGTAGGTGCCGGCGGCGATTCGCTCAAGAGCCTCGTCTATCTGTTGCACTGCCGATTGAGCCTGCGTGGACAGGGCCAAACCCCGCTCGCGTTCGACGGCCAAGGTGTCGCCTTCGCCTGACTCCTCATCGAATTGGACGTCGCCGGGCTCACGATCGGCGAACAGCGAATCGGCCTCGGCCCGCATGTCTTCTGCGGTCTGCAGATACTTGGCGCGCTCCTCGATCAATCTGGCCTTCATCTGATCGACGAACTTCTTCGGAAGCTTGCTCTTCACAATCTTCTTGGATGTGGCCTTCTTGGGCGCCGCCTTCTTCGCAACGGCCTTCTTGGGCGCCGCCTTCTTCGCAACGGCCTTCTTGGCAGGCGCCTTCCCAGCCGACGCCTTCTTCGCAACGGTCCTGTTCGCAGGCGCCTTCCTGGCGGTGGCCTTCTTGGGCGCCGCCTTCTTCGCGGCGGTCTTCTTGGCGGTGGCCTTCTTGGCCGAAGTCGTTTTCGATGTGGTTTTGCTGGGCACGGATTTCCTGGATTCGGTCTTGGGTGCCTTGGCCTTCCTGGCCGGCACTTTCTTGGATGACAACTTTTTCGAAACGGTCCTTTTCCTGGTCACTTTGGATACAGCCTTCTTGGCCGTCGACTTGGCTGACGCCTTGCGAGATTCGGCCATTCAACCGCTGCCTTCCCTGCCATATTCCATGGCGGAAGCCATGGAGAAGCAGGGATTGTAGGCACACAGCGGCACGATGTCGCGAATCGTGCCCGGATGAATCTGTCAGCCCCCGAGCCGACTGCGGATTCCCGCCATGTCGATTCCATCGATGGCGAGATGCTTTCGACGCGACTTCGCTCCCAGAACAACCCGCACATCTCGGCGTTTCAAACCCAGTGCCTTGGCCACGGCAGTCTCCACGGCCCGGTTCGCCTTGCCGTTCTCCGCGGCCACCACCACCGATACCCGAAGGAGATCCCCATCGATTCTCACTTGGTCTCGCTTGGCGTGGGGAGTCACCTTCACCTCCACGAGACGGGCATCACCCCGCATTGGTCAGCGCCGGCGACCGAACCACGACCTGTCGGTGTCGTCGCCGTCCTGATCGAAAAACGCCGAGAGGGCATCGTCGTTGTCGTCGGACAACAGGTCTCCGTCGCTGAGTCCGGCGAGGCGTGGCGCAAAGGTCGGTGCACCATCATCTGACGCCAACTCGGTGAACAGGGGTTCGCCGGACACGACCGCCACTGGCGCAGTGGCCGGCCCGGCATCGACGTGAGCGTCGAGGTCGGCGGACTCACCAAGATCCGCCGCTGTCACCAATCGGGGAGGTTCGGGCTCCGCCGAATGGTCTGGTTCGTCGCTGGTGGAGAGGCCTGTCGGAACAACCGGATCGGCTTCGAGATCATCGAGGTCGATAACCTCATCGGACATCTCCGATGATGTGTGGTGGCCGGCCGGTTCCAAGCCGATCTCCGGTCCCTCGACGAGCCTGAGTTCAGCGGAAATTTCGGCCTCGGTGGCGGAATGTTCAGGGTCAGCAGAATCATCCGGGATCGCATCTGACGCGACATCCGGCGATTCCTCTTCTGGTTGGGTGAGGTCGGTGTCGGCCGACACCTCGTCGCCGGCCAGCGAGATGTCGGCGGTCTCCTCGCTCACCTCCTCGGAAGGCGAAGGTGATACCGACACGTCGCTGGTGGCAGGGGCCGGATCGAGTTGAAATGCCCCCGGCTGCTCGACCAGATCGGTGAGCGAGGACACAACAAGCGACAGGTTGGCCCGCTGCTCCCTCACATGACGTTCGAGAATGTCGATGTCGTCGCGTAGATAGTCGCGCGCCGCCGATAGCTCCGACACTTCGGCAGAGAGCTTGTGTCTCTCCTGCTCGGCGGCCGTGCTGGCCTCGGCCTCGGATCGACGAATCAGCTCCCGACGATCGGTCTCGGCCTCCGCCAACATTCGCGACGAACGATTCTCGGCATCCTTCAAGAGGGTGTCGGCCTGCGCCCGGGCCTGCTCGATCGCAGCCGCGCCCTTCGATTCGGACTCGGAAACAAGCTTTTCGGCACTCTCCCGGGCCTCGCTGGTGATCCTCTCGGCCTCGGCGCGAGCGCCAACCACCAGTTCGTCGGCTGTCTGCTGAGCGAGGAGCAGAGTGCGACCGAGAGTTTCCTCGGCAGAATCGACTCTGCCGGCCGCGATCAGCGACTCGGCGGCCTCGGCCCGGTGATGAAGTTCCTCGATCCGCCCCGAGACCAGTGCGGCCACCTTGCGAACCCGATCCACGTAGGCATCGACCTCGTCGGGGTCGTAGCCGCGGAACTTCTCGTGAAACTCAATCTCGTGGGACAGCGCTGCGATTTCGTCCATCCCCTGATGCTAGACCCATCAACCCCAACAGTCGGGGTATCGGGTGTCGTTTCAGCAGATAATCCCCTGGATGACCTGTATGCCGATTATCACGATGATCGGTGAAAGATCCAGCATGACGTTGCCGATCCTGACTCCCGGGATTGCCCGACGGAGTGGGCCGAGGACCGGGTCGGTGATCATGTAGAGAAATCCGGCCACGACGGCCGCCCCTCCGTTGGGATCGAGCGGAAACCAACTCAGGAGGATCCTGGCGAAGATGAGCACCAGATAGATGGTGAGCGCGAGGCAGACAAATCCCATGATTGGACCCGGTCGATCAGTCGAGAGCGTCGCGGGCGTCGGCTGCCGACACCTCGACGTCTGTTGGGGTGAGCATGTAGACGTGGGTTGCGACCTTGTCCATCTTCCCGCCGAGCGCGTAACACAGGCCGCTGGAGAAATCGATGAGCCGACGCCGCAAATCGCGATCGACACCCTGGAGGTTGATGATCACCGGCTGACCACTCTTGAAACGATCGCCGATCTCCTGGGCCTCGTTGAACGACGTCGGACTGGCCGCGTGGGGTTTCACGCTGAGAGGCTCGACGATCTTTATGGCTGACGCAGAAGCGCGGGGCTCCTGGGTCGCCGGCCGCGCCGCCTGCTGCACTGATCGCTGGGCCACCGCCATCGGGCGCACCGCGGGTCGGGCCTGCTGCGGAGCCGCGGCCACCGGCCGAACTGTTCCCGTGGGCCGTTGCGCGACCATCTCACGCACCGGACGAACAGCCTCGACGGTGTCGTTGGCGTCGACGTACTGCTCGTATTCCTCGTCGGGGCCTAGCCCCAAGTAGATGAGCGCCTTCTTGAACATGCCTACCCTCGTCGATCAGGTGTGATGAATCTACTCCGTGGACCACCTGTGACGGGCGCATACCCGGCACCGCGATGATCAGACATGTTTCGGCGGGCGCTCACCGAACAGCCCGCGCCCCACCCGGACCATG
>CAZDYO010000320.1:0-3927 GCA_964509555.1 uncultured Acidimicrobiales bacterium | reverse complement strand
GAAGGATTGGGCGCGGCAGCTCGCCGGCGACCGTCGCCTGCCCGTCCGCGGAGTCTCGTGGTTCGACGCGCGGGCCTACGCAATGTGGGCCGGCAAGCGCCTGCCCACCGAGGCGGAGTGGGAGGTCGCCGCGCGCCGGGGGCTCGGCGGAGCCTCCGGCCCCTACGCCTGGGGGAGCGAGCGCGTCGGGCGCCAACCGGCCTGCTACAACCCGGCCGGGACGACGAAGGCGCCCCTCCCCGTCGAGAGCCTGCCGGTACGCCCGGCCGTAACCGGTGGAGCCGCGGTAGTCGACATCGACCACGCCGATACCCCTCGAGGTCCAGTAGAGGATCGCCAGTTGCATTTGGCGGCGGGCCTGTGCGGTGGGACCACCGTGAGCCAGAACCAACAGCGGCGGGCGATCCCCGTCGGGTGCGACGAAATCGGGGTTGGTGGGCGGGAACCAGAGGGCGTGGGCCTGCTCACCGTTGGAGGTGGGAAATGTGATTGGCGTCGGCTCGACCACCAACCCGGGATCGACCGGCGAGTCGCGGAACTGCACCAGAACCTTGCGCTCGATCCGACCGTTGTCGACCGGTGTCACGGACACGATCGCGGCTTCGTGGCCCCACCCCGCCCCGATGTAGACCACGCCATCGGCCGTCGCCTGAAGCGAGGTGATCGAAGTGTCGGGCAGGGCAAGGGTGTGGCCGTCGATCACCAACTCATCGCCTGCGGGCATGGCCGCGGCGGCGAACACATGGTCGCCCGACACCGCCCAACGTTGCATGCCGAAGACCCAGGGAGGAGTGGCGATCTCGAAGGGTCCGGTCACGACGGGGTCGAGGCTGCCGTCGGATCCGACTTCGTGGAGGTTCCACCAGTCGCCGCGATCGGTGCAGACCATCAGCCGGCCGTCGGCGGTGAAACCGGGTTCGCACAGGGCCTCGGCCCCATTCCCCACGAGCTTTCGGGCACCACGCAGTTCTCCATCGGCGAGGTCACCGCTCCAGAGTTCGGTGGACCCCCACGGCATGGAAGGGTGATCCCACGCGATCCAGACCAGAGTGAATCCGTCGGGCGACACCCGCGGCGACATCACGAAGTCGCTTCCCTGCCAGAGCACCCGAGTGTCGAGTGAGCCGTCGGTGGGTATGGCCACGATCTCGTTGACCGGCTCGCCGTCGGCCACATGGCGTTCGCGCACTGCTATCACCAAGCGCTGGTCGGGGGTGACGACCATGTCGGCGTGACGGTGGCCAGCGTCGATGTCGGGAACCGGGGTGAGAGCCATCGGCTCGGATCCCGGCACCAGACGCCGGACCCTCTGGTCGGACAGATCCACGTAGTGGAGCACCCCATCGGAGACGGTGAACGCCCCACCGCCGTATTCGTGGGCCAACGTGCGCACGTAGGCGTCGGACGGGGTGATCTCCTCGATGGAACCTCCGCGAAGACGCATCACCGCGGTTCGGCCACCTTCGTCGGGCCGGGACTCGGACCACCAGATGTCGTTGCCGTCGACGCAGAGCTGTCCGACCCCGACAGCCCCGCTCACCAGGGACACGGCCGTTATCGGTGACACCCATTCGCCGTGCGGGGCGACGGTGGGACCGGCCCCGGTATTCACGAACGGCCGAGCAGGTCGGCCATGCGGCCGACACCATCGACGAGATCATCGTCGCCGAGGGCGAACGACAGCCGGGCGTAGCCGGGAGCGCCAAAGGCCTCACCCGGCACGATCGCCACCTTGGCCTCCTCAAGAATCACTCCGGCCAGATCAACGGTGGATTCGATTCTGTGACCGGCTATCTCGCGGCCGAGCATCGCCTCGAACGAAGGAAACGCGTAGAACGCGCCCCGGGTCTCGGGACAAACGACACCGTCGATTTCGTTGAGCATTCGGTGCATCGTGATGCGGCGGCGATCGAATGCGGTGCGCATCTCGTGGACCGCGTCGAGCGGACCGGTGAGAGCAGCCGCAGCCGCGACCTGGGCAACGTTGTTGACGTTGCTGGTGGAATGCGACTGAAGGTTGCTCGCCGCTTTGATCACATCCGACGGGCCGATCATCCAGCCGACCCGCCATCCGGTCATGGCGTAGGTCTTGGCGACGCCGTTCAACACGATGCAACGATCGGCCAGTTCGGGGACCAGCACCGGCATCGAGTGATGTTCGGTGTCTCCATAGACCAGGTGTTCGTAGATCTCATCGGTTATCACCCAGATTCCGTGTTCGACAGCCCACCTGCCGATCGCCTCGATCTGCTCTCGTGGATAGACCGCGCCGGTGGGATTCGATGGCGACACGAATATCAGTGCCTTGGTGTTGGGGGTGCGGGCCGCCTCGAGTTGCTCGACGCTGACCATGAACCCCGACGACGCGTCGGTGGGCAGGACGACGGTGGTGGCACCGGCCAGGGCCACCGGCTCCGGGTAGGTGGTCCAGTAGGGAGCCGGGAGCAGCACTTCGTCACCCGGATTGAGCAAGGCCTGCATGCAGTTGTACACCGCATGCTTACCGCCATTGGTGACGATCAGGTTGGCCGGGTCGACCTCGAGGCCGCTGTCGCGCCCGGTCTTGGCGACGATCGCGTTCTTGAGCTCGGGGAGGCCACCGACAGCCGAATACTTGTGGTTGCGAGGATCACGGCAGGCCTCGACCGCGGCATCCACGACATGGGCCGGCGTGGAGAAGTCGGGTTCACCGGCGCCAAATCCGATCACGTTCTCACCGGCGGCCTTCATGGCCTTTGCCTTGGTTGTGACCGCGAGAGTTGCCGACGGGGCAATGGCCCCCACCCTGCGGGAGATACGTTCGATGCTCATTGCACGCTCGATTTCGGAGATGACGTCGGGGGAGATACTGCCAGCCGGCAGCGCTTGCAGCGTAACCAGCCACGCCGGGGGCGTGCCCCCGAAATTCATCGACAAATGCGCGCCACTTCCTGTGTCGAGGTGCGAGAGTGGGTGGGTGAGCACACCAGACATCACCATCCCCTCCAGCCTCCTGCCCGCCGACGGCCGATTCGGTAGCGGCCCGTCGAAGGTTCACCCCGAATCCGTGCAGGCCCTGGCCGATCACGCGGTCGACTACATGGGCACATCGCATCGTCAGGCCACCGTGCAATTCCTGGTGGCCGAGCTCCGCAACGGACTGGCCGAACTCTTCGCCGCACCCGACGGCTACGAGATCATTCTCGGCAACGGCGGCGCCACCGGTTTCTGGGATTGCGCGTCGTTCGGCCTCATCGAGCAGCGCTCCCACCACCTCTCCTTCGGCGAGTTCGGTTCCAAGTTCGTGAAGGCCATCCGCACCGCTCCCCATCTGGGCGATCCGTCGGTGGCCGAGTCCGACACCGGGACCCACCCGGAGTTGCAGGCTGTCGAAGGCGTCGATGCCTACTGCTACCCCCACAACGAGACCTCCACCGGGGTCATGATCGATCCGGTGCGGGTGTCGTCCGACGCGTTGATGATGGTCGACGCCACTTCCGGGGCCGGTGGCCTCAAGTTCGATCCGACCGCCACCGACGTCTACTACTTCTCACCGCAGAAGGCGCTGGCCTCCGACGGGGGGCTGTGGCTGGCCATGATCTCGCCGGCCGCGGCCGAGCGGATCGAGAAGATTCATGCCTCCGGGAGATGGTGTCCGGCATCGCTCGATCTCAAGATCGCCCTCGACAATTCCCGCAAGGATCAGACCTACAACACCCCGGCGCTGTCCACGCTGTTCATCACCAACGAAACCGTGAAGTGGATGAACGAGAACGGCGGCCTGCCGTGGGCTTCGGGCCGAAGCGCCCGGTCGGCGGCTCACCTCTATGGATGGGCTGATGCCAGCGAGATCGCGTCGCCTTACGTGCAGGCCGAGTCGGAACGCAGCTTGGTGGTCGGCACCATCGATTTCGACGATTCGGTCGACGCCAACGTGATCTCCGCGGT
>CAZDYO010000319.1:0-3936 GCA_964509555.1 uncultured Acidimicrobiales bacterium | reverse complement strand
CTGGTCGAACCCCTCGTCGTCGAGCGCCTCCCGGATGGCGAACACCTGGCCGTCCATCATCCCGGACGGCGCGATGATGTCGGCTCCCGCGGTGGCCAGGGCCACGGCGATATGTTCGTAGAGTTCGAGGGTGGCGTCGTTGTCGGGTTGACCGGTGGAGTCGAGCACACCGCAGTGGCCGTGGCTGGTGTACTCATCGACACACAGGTCGGCGATCAGGGCAAGGTCCTCGCCGTGGTCGTCGCGCAGATCCTTCAGGGCGAGCTGCACGATGCCGTCGGGGTTCCAAGCCTCGGATCCCTCCGCGTCCTTGTGTTCGGGCACACCGAACAGGATCACCGCGGGCACGCCAAGCGCCTTGAGTTCGGCGACCTCTGTGCGCAGCGACTCACGGGTGTGCTGAAACTGGCCCGGCAGCGACAGGATCGGCTGGGGTTCGGTGATGCCCTCACGAACGAACAGCGGGGCTATCAGGTCGTCGGGGTGGAGCCGGTTCTCGGAGACCATCCGCCTGATGGCGGATGTGCGGCGCAGCCGACGCAGACGTCGTTGGGGAAATGTCACCCCGCGAGACTACCCACCCCGCCGACCCCTTCGATCTGTGACGATTACGGACCGTACATCGGTCCGTAATCGTCACAGATCGAGGGGGTCGGACTTGCGGGCCCGGTGATTGTCACGGACTCTGCGGTTGACCGCAGCAGCGAAGTCGGAATGGACATTTCGGAGTTCGATCCACCGGCGGGTGGCGTCGAGCTCAGCCGACACGCGCCTGCTGTTGGTGAGAAACGACATGACCGCCAATACAGCGAACCCGCCCACCAAGCCGAGCATCAGCAGTGTGGTGCCGAGGACGTATGTCCAGTGCCTGTTCGACACCATCAGTATGAGGGCGCCCGACACGAATCCGGCGATAGGCACGATCCACGCTCGGCTGGAGATCCTCGCCATGTTGTTGTGATCGTCGAGAGCATCGCGTGTCATGGGTATGGCCCCACCGACGCGGCCCGGGCCGCGGCTCAGACCGTAGACAAGCGCCAGCAGGATCCACCCGACCGGCCCGAGAAAGACCAAGATGATCATCCACCATTGAAATCTTGAGTCGTCGGTTTCCAAATCGACGAACCCGTCGGCGGGCTCGCCGGTGTACACGCAGATCATCGGCAGGTCGCCCACCACGAAATCGTCGACCGGAATCCGCGTGGTGTATGAGGACCGAACCCTCCACGGAACCAGCTTCACCAACGCGATCCCCAACCCCACCATGCCGAGTATCCAAAGAATCCCCATCCATCGACTATCCCACGGGCTCCACCACCGGTCAATCCTCCCTTCCCTCCGGTTTTGTGAACGTTTGGAGTCCCATATGGGACTCCAAACGTTCACAAAACCGGAGGGAAGGCGAAATCAGGGAAGGGGAAGTTGATCAGGGAATCAAGGATGAGATCGGCGTCGGCGGGCAGATCGTGGACCGTGATTCTGTTGGGGACAACCACGCAGGTCATACCGGCGAGCTTGGCGGCACGACACCCGTGACGTGAATCCTCGACCACGACTGCTCGCCCCGGGTCGATGCCCAGAGCCTCAGCGGCCGCGGTGAACAGGTCGGGGGCCGGCTTGGTGTTGATGACATGATCGCTGGTCACAACAGCCACGAAACGGTCGGTGAGACCAAGGCGCTCCAGGTGAGAGTCGACCCAGCTGGACGGTGAACTACTGGCCACGGCCAGCGGAACCCCTGACCGGTCAGCGGCAGCCATCAACTCCGACACCCCCGGCAACAGCGGCAACCCAGACCTCAACTCGCGTCCGGCGGCCACGGCCCGCTCCACCACATCGCTGTCGGGTTCTCGGCCGATCACGTCGGCCAGTTCCTCCTGCCAGGGTCGATGATCGGCCCGCCCCAACTTGTCGACCCAATCGGCAATGACCAGATCAGCGCCGTGCGCCCGGTAGACGCCCCGAACCATCTCGAACACCGGCCACTCCGTGTCGACCATTGTGCCGTCGAAGTCGAGAATCAGAGCGGTCGGAGGCTGGGGCCGACGAGTTGCATCCGTCATCTTGACGAGGCCCACGACTCAAGCGCTGCGATCAACCCGGGGATCGTGTGAGTGGAGGCCTCAATGGTGACCTCCACCCCCCTCTCGGTGGCAGTCGCCGAGGTGACCGGACCGATCGACACCACCACCGGGGGGAGACCGCCGGCACCCACGGCATCGACCAGATGAGCCACGGTTGACGAGGAGGTGAACACCACCACGTCGGATTGCCGACACTGCTCACGCCCAACCTCGTCGACCGGAACGGCCACGGTTCGGTACGCAGCGACGTCGTGGACGGCCCATCCCGCGTCGGCCAACCCGTCGGGGAGAATGTGGCGGGCCACCTCGGCACGCGCCAGGACCACTCGACCGCCTGGGGCGGGCGGTGACGGGAACACGTCGAGCAGGCCCTCGGCGATCGCCCTGGTCGGCATCAAGTCGACACGAATGCCCGCGGAGGCCGCCGCTGCTGAGGTGGCCGGACCGACCACGGCGACACATACGCCGGACGACAACGGGGCGTCGGCCAGCACGCGCCCCACACGATCGGCTCCGTTGGGACTGGTCAGGACCAACCAGTCACCCGACCTGAGGGTGGCCAGAGCCGATCGGAGCGCCGCACCACCATCGACGGGATCGTCGATCGCTATCACGGGAACGGGCACCGCCACCGCGCCCGCAGACTCCAGTGCTGCGACCAGTGAAGCGGCCTGAACACGCGGTCGGGTGACGACAACCCGCAGGCCCGACAGAGGCCCGGCGCTCATCGAATGTCGGACAGCAGATCGGCGCCGCCACAGTCGTCGAGCAGGTAGCGGGCCACCGACCGGCCAAGGTCGTCGGCATCGTCGCCCTGCCGGGTCTCACGAATCAGGACCCGACCGTCGAGCGTCGACAGCATCCCGGTGAGCTCAATCTCGCCGGGGCCGGCATCTCCGGAGGTTCCCGCGTTACCATCGACCAGCACCGCGTGAGCTCCGGCCGGCAGGGAGCAGTCTCCACCAAGCTCGGCCAGAAAAGCCCGCTCCGTGTCGACCACCCGACGGGTGGGCGCATGTTCGATCGCGGCCAACAAATCGCGAATGTCGGCGTCGTCGGCCCGACACTCGATGGTGAGCGCACCCTGTGCGACCTGCGGCAGCAGAATCTCAGGATCGAGACGATCAACGATCGACGGTGCCTCTCCGAGCCTGTCGATGGCAGCCGCAGCCATGACGATGGCGTCGAACTCTGCGGCCTTTCCCAACCGGGTCGCGATGTTGCCCCGAATCTCGGAGAACACGAGATCGGGCCGGTGCCAAGCCAGTTGGGCGCGCCTGCGGACCGAACCGGTGCCGATTCGCGCCCCTGTGGGTAGATCATCGAATCGGCATCCCACGAGGGCATCCCGGGCATCGGCACGCTCGGGAACAGCAGCAAGAACCAGCCCGTCGGGAGAAACCGCCGGCATGTCCTTGCCCGAATGGACGGCAATGTCGGCCCGGCCGTCGAGCACCGCGGCCTGAACTTCCTTTACGAAAATCCCCTTGCCGCCCATCGTGTGGATCGGGACGTCGGTACGACGGTCACCGACTGTCGACACGATCACTTCCTCGAGCGCCACCGACGAATCGACCCGACTGAGCAGCTCGGCGACGTGGCGGGTCTGCCACAGGGCCAGGGCGCTACCCCGTGTGGCCGCTCGGAGGTCCATGGCGGATCTCAGAGATCGAACAGATCGCGCAGCGAGTCGGCCAGACGTTCGCCTCGTGCGTGGCCGGCGGAATCCTTGAGGCGGACGGTTGGCTCATGGAGCAGCTTGTTGATCATGCCCTTGGTGATCGACTCGACCGCCTCGCGTTCCTTAGGATCGAGGTCGGTCAGCTTGGCCGAGTAACGCCGCATTTCTTCC
>CAZDYO010000318.1:0-3945 GCA_964509555.1 uncultured Acidimicrobiales bacterium | reverse complement strand
ACACAACCACGAAGGGTTCGTCGGCGTAGGACTCCGACAGACACGACAGCGCATCGGAGGTGGAGGCCGACGCGGCCGGCCGGGCGTAGCAGGTGGCGAGAATTCCCCGATTCATGGGAGCGAGATGGGGAGTGAAGATGAGTTGGACGTCGCGACCCGAGTGCATCGACACCGCCATCTCGATCTCTGGCGTGTGCCGGTGGTTGAGCAGCCCGTATGCGGTGAAGTTCTCGTCGGTCGAGCAGAAGGTGGTGTTGGGCTTCGGAGCACGGCCGGCACCGGACACGCCACTGGCCGCGTCGACCACGATTCCGGTGGGCTCGACGAGGCCCGCGGCGACCAGGGGGGCCAGGGCCAGCGACGATGTGGTGACGTAGCAGCCCGGTGCCGCTATCAGTTCGGCCTCGCGAATGTGATCGCGGAACAGTTCGGGCATGCCGTAGACGAATTCGCTGAGCAGTTCGGGGGCCGCGTGGGGTTCGCCGTACCAGGTCGGGTACAGGGCAGGGTCGTCGAGTCGGAAGTCGGCAGCCAAGTCGACGATGTGGCCGACCCGGCCGCGCATGGACGGAACGAGGGCCTGCGACGCGCCGTGGGGCAGACCGAGAAAGACGAGGTCGACATCGTCGAGGAGCGAGTCGGACCAGGGCACGAACTTCGCGCCCGGGTAGCTCGCAGCCAACGACGGGTAGAGATCGGCGATGGCTGTTCCGGCCTGGGAGTCTCCGGTGGCCGCCACCACCTCGAACTCGGGGTGGGTGGCACATATGCGCAGAAGCTCGGCGCCGGTGAACCCTGATGCCCCTACGATGACGATGCGCTTCATCGTGTCAATATACACACATTTGCATGATCATGCACGCACCTGTGTCGTTACTCCGCCACCGCCTCTTCGGTGCACACATCGGCAGCCGTGACCGGATTGCAGCGGGAGTCGAGCGTAACCACGTAACCGGTTCCGAAGTCGGGATTCTCGACGTAATAGTCGGTGCTCAGGAACTGGGCACCGGTGGACAGCGCCGCGTCGCGACGCACGGTGGAACCGGTGCGGGCATCGGAGGTGGGCACATCGGTTCTGGTGCGCACGATGTAACCGGCACCAACCACCTCGTTGATACGGTCGACATTCGCGATCGGATCATTGATCTTCACGAATGCGCCATCCGGATCGCCGGGCTCCGACGACGTGAACATGACCCGACCAGCCAGGACGGGGCTGGGAGCGCGATACATGTCACGAACGGCTCCGCCGTTGTCGAGAGCAAACATGAACTTGCCGCGGCTCTCCGACAGCAGGGGCCACCCATCGGCCTTCACGGCATCGTCGAGAGTGGCATGGTCGCCCCGCAGATCATCGGGGGTGATGAGACGATCGTCGGGGAACACCGACCTGATCTCGGCGTCGAGATCGTCGAGAATTTCGGGTGTGGTCGGCACCGGTTCGGTGAACGGGATCTGGATGACGGAGATGTCGACACCCGCGCCCGCAGCGGCCTCGGCGACCGTCTCGTCCTTGAACTCGATCAGGACCATCACCGGCAGGTGGTTGGGGTTGGCATCCGACCAGGTCTTGGCCTCCGTGAGACACGCCACCAGGCTGTAGCAGGTGGTCTCGAAGTCGAAATCCTGGGTGTGGAGAACCTTGAACCCGGGCAGGTCGAGCTCCGGTATGCCCGACTCTGCCGGCAGGTTGATGACCGGCAGCGCTTGGCGCGACGACCACAGCCCGCCATCCGGATCGGCGAAGACGTCGAGTTCGAGTTGACGGATCCCGTAGCTGTCGAGCTGCTCGGTGAGGGGCAGGTGGGAGTAGTCGATCGACTCGGCCAACTCCCTGCTCACGACCCCGATGGCTGCAAACACCACCGGGATCGGGCGCAGGTGATACGAGTTGTGGGAACCCAGAACCTGAACGTCGTTGAGCCGCAGCAGGTCGGCCGGGTCGGGGGCCGCGGTGGTCGTGGTAGAGGTTGTCGATGTGGTGGTGGATGTGGTCGGAGCGGGCACCGAGGTGGTCGGCGCCACCGCTGCGGAGGTGGGGCGCGATGCGTCGGTGGAACCCGATCCCCCGCACGCCGCGGCGACTAGTGCCAGGGCAACGGTGAGCGGCAGGACACGGCGAATCATCATGACCGGCATTGTCGCACTCACCGGCACCCCGCGTGTAAATCCGCGCTCACGTGTAGTCGGCGTACTTGGCCAGATGACGAACCGGTCGGGACAAAGCGTCCTTTCGGAACGGGTCTCCCAGCTCCTTGGTCGACATCACCTCGATGATGGTGGTCTCGCCGTCGTTCATCTGGGCATCGACCGCTGCGGTGAGCGCCGGACCGACCTCATCGATGCGGTCGACCCTCACCCCCTCGGCCCCCATCGCCCGGGCGATCTGGCTGTAATCCTCTCCTCCGTCGAGCTCACCGGCCACGAATCGACGACCGTAGAAGTCGACCTGGTTCTTCTTCTCGGCCCCCCACTGACGATTGTGGAACACCACCGCCGTGACGGGAATGTCGTGTCGAACGGCGGTCATGGTTTCACCCATGCTCATGGCCCAGGCACCGTCGCCCGCATAGGCGATCGCCGGCCGATCGGGAGCCGCGGCCTTGGCGCCGATGATCGTTGGCAGCGCGTAACCGCAGTTGCCCCAGCTCATCGGAGCGAAGAACGAGCGGGGTTCCTCGAAGCGCAGATAGCTGTTGGCCACTGAATTTATGTTGCCTATGTCGGTTGAGACCATCGCCCGGGCCGGCATGGCCTTCTCAAGTTCGCGCAGCACTTGGCGCGGATGCATCCATCCACCCGGCTCGGCCGCGGCCTCAGCGATCATCTCCATGCTGAAGGGATCGGTCTCGTGGGTCCATTCGTCGAGCTCGGTCTCCCATGCGGCCTTCTCAGCCGCGGTGTCGGCCGCCCGCTGGTCGCGGGTGGCGTCGCAGTTGAGTGTGCGACCATCGAGGCGGGCGAGAATGGCACGGGCCGCTGCTCCGGCGTCGCCGTGGATGCCCACCTGGATCGGCTTCACGAGACCCAGCATCTTGGAGTCGGCATCGATCTGGATGATCTTGGCATCGTCGGGCCAGTACTCGAGGTCGTGTTGGGGGAGAGTGCCGAACGGGCCGAGCCGGGTGCCCAGCGCAACCACCACATCGGCCTTGGCAATGAGCTTCATGGCCGCCTTGGAACCCTGATAACCCAGTGGCCCGCACCACTGCGGATGCGAGGCCGGGAACGAATCGTTGTGGAGATACGAGTTGACCACCGGACAGCCGAGGCGTTCGGCGAGAGCGATGGCGTCCGGCATGGAGTCGCCCATCACCACTCCCCCGCCGGAAATCAGCACCGGAAACTCGGCGGTGGCCAACAGGTCGGCGGCCTCGTCGAGGCTGCGTTCACCGCCCGGGCCGCGATCAAGGTGTTGCGGCTGGGGAATCTCCACATCGATGTCGCCGTAGAAGCGATCGCGGGGGATGTTGAGTTGGGTGGGGCCGATCTCCGAGAGCGCCCGGTCGAAGCAGCGGGCGGTGAGCTCGGCCATGCGGCGTTCGTTGTTGACGTGGCCCTGGTATTTCACGAACTCCTCGAACATGGGAAGCTGGTTCGCTTCCTGGAAACCACCCAGGCCTATGCCCATGGTTCCGGTCTGGGGAGTGACGATGACCACGGGACTGTGGGCCCAGAACGCCGCGGCTATCGCCGTGACACAGTTGGAGATACCGGGCCCGTTCTGGCCGATCACCACTCCGTGGCGGCCGCTCACCCGGGCGAAGCCATCGGCCATGTGGGCCGCGCCCTGTTCGTGGACCACGGGCACCAACCTGATTCCGGCTGGCTCAAAGATGTCCATCGCGTCCATGAACGCCGAACCCATGATGCCGAAGACCGTGTCCACGCCGTGGGCGACCATGGTCTCGACGAATGCCTCACTGGGGGTCATGCGGGTCATAT
>CAZDYO010000317.1:0-3958 GCA_964509555.1 uncultured Acidimicrobiales bacterium | reverse complement strand
GATGCAACCGCCGATGATCTTTCGGCACTGAGAGGCTGAGGCAGACATCATGCTCGACGCAGTTTTCTTCATTCCTGCCCTTCCTCTCCTCGGCTTCCTCACCATCCTGGTGTTCGGTCGCCGTCTCGGCGAGCCCCTGGCCGGATGGTTGGCCACCGCGATGATGGGCGGTTCGTTCGCCACCGCAGTGGTGGTCATGTTCGGTCTGCTCAACCGACCGATGGAGGAGCGCCACTTCGTTCAGACCCTCTTCGAGTGGGTGCCGGCCGGCGACTTCAGTGTGGATGTCGGCTTCCTGGTCGATCCGCTCTCGGTCACCATGATCCTCTTCGTCACCGGCGTCGGCATGCTGATCCATCTCTACTCGATCGGCTACATGCACGGCGACGAGAACTTCTCGAAGTTCTTCCTCTATCTCAACCTGTTCGCCTTCTCGATGCTCATGCTGGTTCTGGGCGACAACATGCTCATCACCTTCCTCGGATGGGAAGGGGTGGGTGCGTGCTCGTACCTGCTGATCTCGTTCTGGTTCACCGACGAATACAACGCCTCGTCGGGCAAGAAGGCCTTCATCACCAACCGGGTCGGCGACTGGGGCTTCATGGTCGCCACCTTCCTGACATTCACCTCGATCGGATCGATCCGCTACCTCGACATTCTTGGCAATGCCGGCCAACTCCAACAGACCACCGCCACCGCGATCGTGGTTCTGCTGTTCGTGGGTGCGGCCGGCAAGTCTGCGCAGATTCCGCTTTACCTGTGGTTGCCCGACGCCATGGCCGGCCCCACCCCGGTGTCGGCCCTGATCCACGCGGCCACCATGGTCACCTCGGGTGTCTACCTCCTCACCCGCATGAACCCGGTCCTGGCCGAGTCGGCATCGTGGGCGCCCCATCTGGTTGCGTGGGTCGGTGTGGGCACAGCGTTCTTCGCGGCCACCATCGCCATCTCACAAAACGACATCAAGAAGGTGTTGGCCTACTCCACCATCAGCCAGCTCGGATACATGTTCCTGGCCGTGGGCACCGGTGCCTACGTGGCCGCCATCTTCCACATGGTCACCCACGCGTTCTTCAAGGCGTTGCTGTTCCTCGGCGCCGGTTCGGTCATCCACGGCATGGACAGCGACCAGGACATGCGCCACTACGGCATGCTGCGCAAGTTCATGCCCATTACCGCAGGCACTTTCATTGTGGGCTGGCTGGCCATCGCCGGTGTGCCACCGTTTGCCGGATTCTGGTCGAAGGACGAGATCCTGGGTCAGGCATGGAACGACAACAAGCTGCTGTGGTTGGTCGGGTTCATAACCGCGATACTCACCGCCTTCTACATGAGCCGCGAGGTGTTCCTCACCTTCTACGGCCGCTACCGCTACGCCGACATCCGTGACGAGGAAGTCGACGAGATGTGGAACGAACGCATCGCCGTGGCCGAGGCCGAGGTCGCCAAGGCAGAAGCCGCTGTCACCAGTGCCGACGAGGCGGTCGCCAAGGCCGCCGACAAGCTGACCAAGGCCGTCGAGAAGCTCGAACAACGTCAGGGTGAGATGGCTGAAGCCGACGAGTCCGACGAGAAGGCATTCGAGAAGGCCACCAAGAATCTGGCCAAGGCCGAAGAGGGGGTGTCGAAGGCCCAGAGCGCGGTCGACGACGCCCACACCGCCGCCGAAGAAGCGAGGGCCGCTGTAGCCGGTGTTCAAACCGAGGTCGAGCGGGTGGTGGCTGCTTCGCAAGCCGATGGCCTGCGAGTGGGCGTGGCCCTGTTCGAGGAGCCCGACACCGATGCCATTCCCGACGATGAGCTCCCCGAGGCTGTCAGGGCCCGCCGCGAGTACCACCCCCACGAATCTCCGTGGTTGATGACCCTGCCGCTGGTGATTCTGGCCACCCTGGCCGCGGTCGCCGGTGGTCTCAATCTTCCGTTCTCCACATCCACCAAACGCCTCGAGACATGGCTTGAGCCCTCGCTGTTCGGAAATGAAGCGGTCAACACGGTTTCCGCGGGCGGCAAGTGGTTGCTGGCGGGTGTGGCCGTGGTCGGAGGCCTCGTTGGCATCTACGTGGCCGTGGCCATCTACATTCGGGGTCGGATCAAGCCGTCCACTGTTGAGCTTCCGATCTTTGCCCATGGATGGCACTACGACGAGGCCGTGTCGTCGTTCATGGCCGGGCCGGGTCGAAAGGGATTCGATCTGGTTTCCTGGTTCGACGGCGCCGCGATCGACGGCGCGGTCAACGGTGTCGGCCGACTGGTCCGGGGCAGCGGTGGGCAGCTGCGGCGGCTCCAGTCAGGCCTGGTTCGTGCCTATGCGGCAATGGTCGCCTTGGGGGCGGTCGCCCTACTTGGCTGGTTCCTCGTGAGGGCAGGCCTGTGATGAACTCTCTCCTTCTCGCATCCGTATCCGGTCCCGGGTTCCCGGTCCTCACCGCCATCGTGGTGTTGCCTCTCATCGGTGCCGCTCTGCTCACACTCATGCCTGCCACCCGACCCGACCTTGTCAAGCAGGTGGCGGTCCTCGTATCCACGGCGGTGGGGGCCATGTCGATCTGGGTCCTGATCCAGTTCGAGACCGGCGCCGCGGCCGCCGAATTCCAATTCGTGGATCGTCAATCGTGGGTGTCCGGTCTGGGCATCTCCTGGACTCTCGGGGTCGATGGCATCTCGCTGTTCCTGGTGGTACTCACCGGTGTGTTGTTCCCGATCGCCATGATCGCGGTCGACGAACACAAGGACCTCAAGTCGTATTACGCCTGGATTCTGGTGCTCGAGACCGGCTGCATGGGCGCATTCCTGGCGCTCGACCTGTTCGCCTTCTTCGTGGCCTTCGAGATCGTGTTGATCCCGATGTACTTCATGATCGGCAAGTGGGGTCACGGCGATCGGGCCTATGCGGCCACCAAGTTCTTCATTTACACCATGGTCGGTTCGGCCCTGATGTTCGTGGGGATCCTCTCGCTGGTGTTCCTCACCGCGTCGACCACCGGCAACCCGATCACCTTCGATCTGCAGACCCTGGCTCACAGCCAGGCGCTGTCCACCACCACCTCACGCTGGATCTTCCTGTCGTTCGCAGCGGCGTTCGCCGTGAAGGTGCCGTTGTTCCCGGTCCACACCTGGCTGCCCGACGCCCACACCAACGCCCCCACGGCGGGTTCGGTGATTCTCGCCGGTGTGATGCTCAAGCTCGGCACCTACGGGTTCCTGCGCTTCGGCATCTATCTCTTCCCGGAGGCCGCGGTCTACTTCGCTCCCGCACTGATCACCCTCGGCGTGATCGGCATCATCTACGGAGCGATCGTGGCCACCATGCAGAAGGACCTCAAACGCTTGGTGGCGTATTCCTCGATCGCCCACCTCGGTTTCATAATCATCGGCATGTTCGCCCTCAACACCCAGGGTCTCGAGGGTGGCATCATCCAGATGGTCAACCACGGTCTGTCCACCGGGGCACTCTTCCTGCTGGTCGGAATGGTCTACGAACGTCGCCACACCCGTGAGATCGCCAAGCTCGGAGGTCTGCAGAAGTCGGCACCGATGCTGGCCGCGGCCTTCATGGTGGTCATGCTCTCGTCGGTGGGCCTGCCCGGGCTCAACGGATTCGTCGGCGAGTTCCTGATCCTGCTCGGCACCTTCGCCGCCCATCGCTGGTGGGCCGTGGTCGCTGCCACCGGTGTGATCCTCGCTGCGCTCTACCTGCTGTGGGCCTACCAGAGGGTGTTCCACGGTCCGGCCGAGGGCGACAACGCCACCATGCCCGATCTCAACGTGAAGGAAGGGCTGGTTCTGCTCTCTCTCATCGGGATGATCGTGTTCATGGGTGTCTATCCGAAACCGGTTCTCGACCGTATGGAACCGGCCGTCGATGCTCTCATCGCCCATGTCGAGACCAACGTGCCCCGCTTCCATGAGCCCACGGCCAATCATCTCCCCCCGGTGAATCTGGCTGATCTCAGTGCCT
>CAZDYO010000316.1:0-3967 GCA_964509555.1 uncultured Acidimicrobiales bacterium | reverse complement strand
CCTCTTTCATGCGGGCCTCGACCCTGACAATGCCGGATCGCAGGTTCTGGCCCTCGATGATCTCGACATGTATGGGGCCCATGAAGGACCAACCTTCGCCGCGAGCTGTCTCCCGGGCCGCATCGGAGAGGTCGCGAACAAGCGTGTCGTGAATGTCTGCGAAACGCTGCAGGTCGGCTGCCGACAGCAGGACGGTGAAGTGGTTGGCAACCACTGGCTGCCCCTTGACCCCCACCGACCGCGAGTCACCCATGGCGTGACCGATCTTGCGGGAAATCTCGATCGGGCGCACCCCGCCGGAGAAGAGCCGGCCCACGGTCCCTTCGATCAACCGTTCGAGTCGGACTTCCACCGATCGGATACCCACACCGGGAGGCTATCCAACATCGGTTGTTGTTTTGTCCCGGCCACACCGGGCACGGCCGGACCGGCCGGGGCCGAGGGGGAACGAAACACGATCTGCGGGCGGGGGAAACGAGTTGATGGCTGTAGCCTCTTGGGTCGCGGAATCCTTCGGGAATCCACGGGCCACGCGCGAGTGGCGGAATTGGCAGACGCGCAGGATTCAGGTTCCTGTGTCCGAAAGGACGTGGGGGTTCAAGTCCCCCCTCGCGCACTACTCGAATACCGGCGACATCGGGGCGTTCTGGAATCGAAACCAGGCGCCCGGCCGGCTGGCAAAACAGTGGCGCTCGGCTTCCCAGTCGTGGCAACATGCTCCTGTCGATGCCGACACGCGAGGGGGACTGATGTCGTTTCGGGCTCGACCCACCAACGTCAACGAACAACTCGTCGAATACGCCGAGCTTGGCTACGTCTCCGATGTCGATCCGGCCGGGAGTTCGCACTCGATCCGGGTCCCGGTTTCGGTCGTTCTCCTGGCCACGATCCTGGTGGCAACTGGTGCCGCCGTGGCCGCCGTGCAGCTCAACGGCAACCACTCGACCGTTCGCGAGGTGATTGGCGTCGTGCTGGCGGCGATCGGAATGGCCCTGCTCGTGGCCGCCGTCCACCATCTCTACCAGATGGCCATCGCCACCGATTCGGTCAAGATCAGGCCCGGCGCAGTGATTCCGCCGGAGCTGGTGAGACCGGGCAACTGGATACACCGCAAGGGAGCGTGGGCCCGGGTCGACGAAATCGGACCCGACCGCACCGGCCGGATCAGCGCCCTGCTCAGCTCCGGAGAAATCGTCTACCTGGATTCATCGGTCACCATCGCCGGCGACGCGTTTCGTCCGGCCGGCGATCCTCTCGGTGGCCTCAATCGCCGATGACGGCGCGAGATTCCTTGACCGCGCCGCGGTAGATACCGCGGGCCATCAACGATGAGGCTTCCGACCGACGCTTGGTGTAGATGTCGGCCCGAATCTCGTGGACTGCCGGGTCGTCCGGTGCCGCATCGGCAGCCATCTCCACCAGATGGCAGGCCAGAGCCAGGTCGCCCGACTCGGCCACCTCAGCGGCGCGTCGGGCCAGAGCCAACGGCCCGCCGGCAAGGTCGGCGACCTCACCGGCCAGTCGCGCCTTGGGTGCGGGCTTGAGCGATGACGGATCCCCATCCCACCAGCCCCCGTAGAGTCGCCAGATGTTTCGCACCACGAACTCGGGCTCGTCGTAGAACGGCACCAGATACGGCAGATCGGCCAGATTCCCGGGAACGCTAACCGTGTGGATGATCGTGTCTAGATCGGCGCCCTGGTTCATGAGCGCGAGGGTCGACTCGACCAGGTGTTCCAGTGCCGACGCGGTGTTGTCGAGCACGATGGCTATCCGGTCGGCTCCGCCGATCGGGAGGCCGTGGGCCGGCAGCAACAGCTCAGGTCGACGGGCAGCCACCTCGCGCAGGGCACGAGCCCATTCACCCGGGTGTCGCTGGACCTTCTGCGGGTTGCCGGCATTGGGGAAATTCCAGATGAACAGATCGCCGATGAACACGGC
Organism: uncultured Acidimicrobiales bacterium; assembly: GCA_964509555.1. GTDB lineage: Bacteria > Actinomycetota > Acidimicrobiia > Acidimicrobiales > Aldehydirespiratoraceae > SZUA-87. Next base: position 2,026 of record CAZDYO010000316.1, on the reverse strand, counting down.
CTTTCGGTCGGGAACCCAGGTCCAGGTGTGGTCGTCGGTCTCGCCGCGGGCGTGGTGAAGTTCGAACTCGGTGTCGCCCACCCTCATCCCGACCGTGTTGGAGTAGGTCACGTCGGGCTCGGCCACGTCATCGGGCAGGAACCTCTGACCGAGCTTGCCTCCGGACTTGCCGGGGCTCAGCCGCATGGTGTCGTTGCGGGTGCCGCCGAACTGTCTGGCGTTGATGCCCAGATTCCAGCCGTTGGTGAGACGGTATCGCTCCAATCGGGCCTGAACAGCCTCATGGGCAACGACCGCCGGCCGCCGGTAACCCCGCCTGTCGGCATCGGCGAGCACGGCACCGCTGCCCCCCACATGGTCTACATGGCCGTGGGTGTAGACCAGGGTGTCGACCCGATCGGTGCGCCACCCTCGCATCGACTCCATGGCCTCCACCCCGGTGAGGACCCCGCTCGCATCGAACAACACCAGACCATCGCCGGTGTCGAGACCCCAGATGTGACTGAACGACTCGACCACCGCCAGCCCGTCGGCCACCTCCGAAAGCTCCTGAGTGACCCGGTTGGGCATCTCCGACAGCACGCCCGAATCGATGATCCGTTCGGAAATCGACAACAAATCTGCCATGCCCGTCTCCCTGCGTAGCGGTGCTGGCAAGGTACCGTCGCGGCCATGGCTGAGTCACATCCACCCGCCGGCGCAACCGTCCACGACGGCGTCGAGGGCTGGACCATCGATGGCTCGTCCGATGACCCCTCACTTCTCGACGACGCCACCGAGCTACTCAACCTGGAGTTGCCCGACCCGCGGTTCGTCGACAGTGCCTATCTTCGGTGGGCCTACCGCGGGAATCCCCTCGGGCGGGCGGTCGAGCGCTACCAGCAGATCCCGTCGGATGGATCCACCGAGCTGGTGGCCCACTACGTGAACGTGCCGCGCCGCTACCGGGGTCCCGGAGGTGAACGAACCAACGGCGGGTGGTCGCTCAACGCGGTGGTGAAAACGGGCCATCAACGCTCCCGTCACTTCCAGCGTCTGGGGAAGGAGATCTACGAGGAAGCGGCCGCCGACGGCTGGTCGTTCGTGATCGGGGTCACCAACACCAAGTCGACGGGCGCGGTGGTGAAATACATGGGCTGGAAGCTCCAGGCCCCGCTACCCGTGAAGGTGGTTCATCCCATCGGCCGGGGCCGTGCCCGTAAGCGGATTTCCCACACGTGGATCACCGACGAGTGGCTCAACTCCGGTGACTTCACCGATTTGTGCGCCAATGTCGATCGCCACACCGTCGATGGTTGGGCCACCGACTACACCCCCGACGTTCTCAGATGGCGGCTGGCGTGCCCCAACACCAGGTACGCGGTCCACGTATCCGACGACATGGTGCTGATCACCACCCGGTCCTCGCTGGGACCGATCCCGGCGTGTGTGGTTCTCAAGATCTTCCCTCTGGTGGGCGGCGGGTCCACCGTCGATGCCACTCGCGCCATCCGGTCGGTCACCCGCTGGCATCGGGCTGCTTTCGCGGTCTACGCCGGCTTCAACGGCTCGGTCAGCGTGCGGGGCGTGGTCCCACCAATGCGCCTGAGGCCGTCTCCCCTCAATCTCGTGGTCAGACGTCTCGACCCGGCCTTTGACGACGACTCGGTCAAGCTCGACACGTTCGAGTTTCTCGACATGGACGCCTACTGAAGCGCTGGTCGCTCAGACCGAACCGGCCCGACCCTCGGCTCCGAAACCCGCAGCCAACCTGTCGACCGGATCACGCCCGAGCATCATCGGAAGCTGAGAGGTGATCTCCCGCCATCGACGCGCCGCAGCCAACCAGGCTCTCGGCCGCCATGCGAGACGGCGCATCGGCAGATATCCGATCTCCCACATCATCAGCAGCCCCCAGAACGCCAGATCGGACTCGGCCCCGCCCTTGGTGATGCGGGTGCGGATGCGCATCGAGCCGTGGACCATGTGGAGGATCCGGTCGCGGATCGCGTCGGACAGCACGGCCTCGTTGATGTCGGCCACCCCG
>CAZDYO010000315.1:0-3971 GCA_964509555.1 uncultured Acidimicrobiales bacterium | reverse complement strand
TGAGAGCGTCGGCGATGATTCCGGCCAGTTCGGGCATCTCCGCGGCGGTCATCCCCCACCTGACGGTCTCCGGCGTACCCAACCGGATGCCGGTGCGGGGGCGGCCGTCGGCATCTTTGCCCGGTAGCCCGATCTCGCAGGCCAGAAGGTTGGCTCGGCGCAGTGTTTGCGACCCGGCCATACCGCCGCTCCAGCGTTCGGCGTCGATCGCGAACTGATGCGAGGTGGTGGGCCCGCCGGCAGTTTGATGTACGGGGACACCGAGGCCGACCAACGCTTCGGCGAGGGCCGCGGAGGTGGCGACCATCTCAGCGGCGTAGGCCTCACCGAACTCCAGCCAATCGAGCATGGTGATCGCCAGGGCCGCGGTGCAGCCGGCGTCGAAATTGGCGGTGAGGCCCGGGTAGGCGATCGAGTCGATCTGATGCGCCAAGTCCTCGTCGTTGGTGAGCACCAGTCCCGAAGGTGGCCCGCCCAGGCTCTTGTAGGTGCTCATGGTCATCAGATGGGCGCCTTCGTCGAGCGGCATCGGCCAGGCACCACCGGCGAACATCCCACACGCATGGGCCGCGTCGAACAGGACTCTCGCCCCCACCTCGTCGGCAATCTCGCGGATGGCCGCCACCGGATGGGGCATCAGGTTGAGGCTGGTGCCAATCGTGATGAGCCGCGGGCGGACCCGCCGGGCCTGCTCGGCCAACGCGTCGAGGTTGTAGGTGTGGTGGGCGGCATCAATCGGACCCTCGTGGATGTCGAGACCGTAGAGGCCGGCCGCACCCGCGGTGTTGTGGGTGACGTGTCCGCCGATGCTGGGCGGAGGCACGATGATCGAGTCGCCCGGGGCGCATGTGGCCATGAAGGCGTAGAGGTTGGCCATCGCTCCTGATGCCACTCGCAGCTCAGCGAACCGGCATCCGAACAGTTGCCTAACCAGCGCAGCCGCGATGACCTCGATCTCCTCCATCGCCTCAAGGCCCATCTCGTATTTCTCACCCGGGTCTCCCAATGACGGGCGCGATCCGAGTCCGGCGGCCATGACAGCCTCGGCCCTCGGGTTCATCACGTTGGTGGCCGGGTTGAGGTTGATGCACTCGGCCTCGTGTATGTATCGGTTACGGCTGATCAGATCATGCAACCGGCCGTCGATCCCGGTCGGTTCCATACGGGCGAACGACGCGAGGATCTCGGATTCGCGTGACAACGACTCCGGTGAGAGCCAAGGGCGGACGCCGGGTACCGGAGTGTCCATACCATTCATTCCAGCATCTTTGCAGGTGTGCGGGTCTTGTGAGACCACCGGCGAATGACATACTCAGCCCATGGCAGAGCATCACGGATCAGATCACTTGACCGGCCTCACCACCGAACTTCTCCAGGAACTGATCCGCAACGAGTGCGTCAACGACGGCACTGCCGAATCGGGTAACGAGGTACGCAACGCCGACACCCTGCAGACCATCATTGAAGGAGCCGGCGTGGAGGTGGAGCGGTTCGAACCAACTCCGGGCCGGGTGTCGTTGGTGAGTCGAATCGAGGGAACCGACCCCACGGCACCGAGCCTGTGCCTGATGGGTCACACCGATGTGGTGCCGGTGAACCCCGAGGGCTGGGACCGCGACCCTTTCGGCGGCGAACTCGTCGACGGTGAGGTGTGGGGCCGCGGCGCCGTCGACATGCTCAACATCACCTCGTCGATGGCGGTGGCGTACCGGCATCTGGCCACCAGCGGCTTCAGGCCCCGAGGTGACCTCATCTACTTTGCGGTGGCCGACGAAGAATCCGGCAGCGCCCACGGCGCCCGATGGATGGCCGACCACCACCCCGATGCCATCCGCGCCGATTATGTGCTCACCGAGAACGGCGGCCTTCACGGCGGGGACGCAGAGTCGCCGACAGTGTCGGTGACCGTCGGCGAGAAGGGTGTGGCTTGGCGACGACTCCGGGTGGACGGCACCCCCGGGCATGGTTCGATGCCGTTCCGTCGCGACAACGCTCTGGTGAAGGCCGCGGCGGTGATCCAGCGAATCGCCGACTACAACCCGCCGGCCCGATTCCATGAACTGTGGCGAGAGCAGGTGGACGCCTTCGGACTCGACCCGGAGATTTCGGCCCTGCTACTCGACGAAGGCAAGCTCGATGATCTTCTGACCACTTTCCCTGATGTGGGCACCGCATCGTTCGTTCATGCCTGCACCCGCACCACATTTTCAGCCAACGTACTGGACGGTGGACCGAAGATGAAGACCAATGTGATCCCCGATTCGGTGGAGATCGAGGTGGACATCAGAACTCTGCCCGGTGAGTCCGAGGCCGAGGTGGAGGCCCATCTCGCCGAGGCGCTCGGCGATCTGGCCGACAAGGTGAGGGTCGAACCGATCATGAACGATTCGGCGAGCATCAGCCGCATCGACACCCCGCTGTGGGACGCGTTGCAGAAAGGTGTGGCCCACCATTTCCCCACGGCTCGGCTCACTCCCTCGATGTCGGTGGGTTTCACCGACTGTCGAGTGTTTCGCGATCTGGGATCGGTTGCCTACGGTGCCGGTCTTCTTTCCCCGGAGATCAGGCCCGGCGACTTCGCTGCCAGGTTCCACGGCAACAACGAACGTATCGACGTGGAGTCTCTCCGTCTCACCACCCAACTTTGGCTCGATGTGGTGACTGATCTCATGAGCTGAAGTCTCCACCGGTCGCCGCAGCGCGATCCGCTTCCGGCACGTCATGTGTAAGGCCCGTGCTACGGTCTGGCCGCCGGATCAGCCGGCATCGCCGTTCCAAGGGGTCGGGTTCATGAAGTTCACCAAACTGCGTCTCGGCGCGTTGATGGTGGCATTCACGCTCGCAGTGCCCGCCATCGCGGTCGCGGTGTCGCCCTTCGTCGACGTGGTCCCCGGCAAGTTCTACGAAGCTCCGGTCAACTGGGCATTCAGCAACGGCATCACCACCGGCACCGACGCCACCCACTTCGACCCCGACGGGGCAGTCACCCGCGGCGAAAGCGTCACCTTCCTCAAACGCTACGACGACAACATCGTCCAACCCGCGATCACCGACCTCGGACAAACCGTCGGCGGCCTCAGCTGCACCACAGGCCAAGTCGCCAAGTTCGACGGCACCAACTGGGCGTGTGGAACCGACATCGACACCACCATCCCCACCAGCGACATTCTCGTCGCCCTCGGATGCACCACCAGCCAGGTGGTCCGCTGGGACGGCACCGCATGGGGCTGCAACACCGTCGGGGTCACAACCGCTCTGGGGGTTGACCACACCACTGCTGTGGATCCCATTGGATTTGTCGGCTTGTTCACTTCGATCGCCATCGGCACCGACAACCTCCCGATCATCAGCTACTACGACTTCTCCAACGGCGACCTCAAGGTCGTGCACTGCACCGACCCCGCCTGCACCGCCAAGACGGTGGTCGCCACCGACACGCTCGTCAATGTCGGCGAATTCACTTCGATCGCCATCGGCACCGACGGTTTCCCCATCATCAGCCAATACGACTTCACCAACCGCGACCTCAAATCCGTCCACTGCACCGACATCGCCTGCAACTCCAGCACCGCCACCACCCTCGACGCCACCGGCACGGTCGGCCAATACACCTCGATCGCCATCGGCACCGACGGACTCCCGATCATCAGCTACTACGACAGCTCCAACGGCGACCTCAAGGCATTCCACTGCGCCAACATCGCCTGTAATCCCTCGGTGAGCACCGGCACCGCGGCCACCCTCGACTCCACCGGCACGGTCGGCCAATACACCTCGATCGCCATCGGCACCGACGGATTCCCGATCATCAGCTACTACGACAGCACCCACAACAACCTGAAGATCGTTCGCTGCGCCGACACCACCTGCACCACCCACGACGACGGCATCACCGTCGATGCCACCCGTAGCGGAAGCCAGTACTCATCAATCGCGATTGGCGCCGACGATCTCCCCATCATCAGCTACTA
>CAZDYO010000314.1:0-3981 GCA_964509555.1 uncultured Acidimicrobiales bacterium | reverse complement strand
GGTGGTCCTCTCCGTGCTCAACCACGACTGTGCGGTCGCGTCCGCGGCAGCCCGAATGGTCGACGCCGCCGGTGGAAAGCGTCTGATCGAGGGCGGCTCGCGTCGCACCGACCCGCAGGCCGCGGTGGCGGCAGCCCGGGCCTGCCACGTCGGTGGATTCGACACGACCTCCAACCTGGAGGCCGGCCGACGCCACGGCATCCCCACCGGCGGCACCACCGCCCACGCCTTCGTTCTGGCTCACGCCGACGAAAAGGAATCGTTCAGGGCCCAGAAGGAGACCCTCGGCACCGGATCCACCTACCTTGTCGACACCTTCGAGGTTCTCCAGGGAATCCGCAATGCCGTCGAGGTGGTGGGCCCCGGGATCGGTGCGGTGAGAATCGATTCGGGTGAGCTCCTGGCCGACTCCATCGCGGCCCGAAACCTGCTCGACCAACTGGGTGCCCCAGGCTGCCGAATTGTGGTGTCGGGTGATCTCGACGAGTTCCGGGTGGCCGAACTCGAGGCCGCAAACGCGCCGATCGACGCCTACCTGGTGGGCACCAGCCTGGTCACCGGTTCGGGACACCCCACGGCCTCGATGGTCTACAAGCTGGTGTCGATCGCCAACGACGACAACCCCGAATCGGAGCTCCGGGCGGTGGGTAAACTCTCACCAGGGAAGCGAACCATCGGCGGCCGCAAGGGTGTCCAACGCACCATCGGTTCCGACGGAAACTTCAAGGCCGAAGTGCTGTCGGTTCTGCCCGTCGAATTGCCCGACGATTGCATGTCGCCCCAGGTGGCTCTGATCCGGGATGGCGAATCGGTGGTCGACCTGACCGACCCGGGCGTGTCCAGAAGCAGATGTGCCGAACGGCGATCCCGACTCGATCCCGCGGATCGAACACCCTGGCCGGCTCACACACCGGCGATCCCTACAATTTGGGAAGGTGTGGAAGAGCCACTGTCGGTGGCAGTTGTGAACGGGGGAGCCCGATGAGCAAAGCATTGATCGTGGTCGACGTGCAGAACGACTTCTGCGAGGGCGGGTCGCTGCCGGTCGAGGGCGGGGCGGCTGTCGCCCGGGCCATCACCGATGCGGTTGGCACCAACCGGGCCGGGAACAAATACGACCATGTGGTCGCCACCAAGGACTGGCATGTCGACCCCGGCGACCACTTCGCCGCCGAGGGTACCGAACCGAACTACGTCGACACCTGGCCGATCCACTGCGTGGCCGGCACCCCGGGGGCGGAGTTCCATCCGGCTCTCCGCATAGCGGTCGACGAGTTGTTCCTGAAAGGTCGCACCACCGCCAGCTACACGGGTTTCGATGGTGTAGCCGAGGGCGATGATCCGGTCCGACTCGGTGAATGGCTAGCAGCCCGTGGGATCACCGATGTCGATGTCGTCGGCCTGGCCACCGACCACTGCGTCAAAGCAACTGCTCTCGACGCGGTCAAAGCCGGGTTGAATACCACCGTGCTGCTCGACAAGTGCGCGGGTGTCGCGCCTGAATCCACCGAGGCGGCCCTGAACGAGCTTCAGGCGGCGGGGGTCGTGTTGGCCTGAGCGACTCCGCTCAACACCAGTGAAAGTCGTGAATGCCGATCCACTGGAACCCGGTCAGGTTGGTCACGTCGTAATGGAACACCGTGAGCGTGTCGATCGGCTGCTGGAAGTCGACCTCGATGTTGCCCGCGGTCGTGTTCGACGGGTTGATGCCCCGGACGGTGTTCGGTGAGATCTGAATGTTGTCGGCGCCCGTGAGCAGTGAGGCCGGGTTGACCGGCGATCCCCCGAGACTGCCGGTGACCTGAACCGTGTCCTCCCATCCACCGCCACCACCGGAGTCGATGTCGACGAGGAAGAAACTGGGCTGCACAGGGATTGAGAACGTGAAGGTGACCGTGACACCGGCACCGAAGTTGGCTCCGGACATACCGGTTATCGCCGGGTTGGCAACACCGTTGATCGTGCCCCAGAACGACCGCATCCTCCAGAAGCCGTCCTGAACACCCGACGGGTCGCTCTGGCTCATGGTGACGACCGTGCCATCAAGAGCAGTGAATGTGGACGGCACAAGTCCACCGGCCCAAGTGGAGAAAGTTACCTGCGCGGGCTTGAGACCACACGAGCCGACCGCGGCCTCGACCCGGTCGAGGGTGAGAATGGACGGTGCCGCCCAGAGGCCGACCCCGGCAATGGCCCCGGTCTTGAGTGCGCCACGGCGCGACATCATCCGTGGTCCCTCTGGTCGAGCATCTGTCACGTGGTCCCCATCGGCACGCAGCGTGAGATCTGTAGTGCTTCGCGGTGGAGTTATTCGAATACTTTCTCGGCGTCGGCTCCGGCGTTGAGAGCGTCGGCCTCGACGTCTCGGCGTGTTGGCTTCACGTCCCCCAACTCTCGGTAGTACTCGTGCTGGATCAGGTTGCTCATGATCTCGGAGGTGCCGGTCCAGATCATCGAGAGCCGGGTGTCGCGAAGGATTCGTTCGATGGGGTAGACGTCGGTGTAGCCGATACCGCCCATCATCTGCATGGCGTTGTTCACCACCTCCCAAGCGGTCTCGGTGCTGAACTTCTTGGCCTCGCTGACAATGCGACGATGCGGGAGGTCGGCATCGACGGTGCGGGCCGCGGCCCACAGGAGACCGCGGGCGGCGTCGAGCTTCGTGACCGAATCGGCAAGGCTGTGGCTGATTGCCTGGAACCTGCGGATCGGTTGGCCGAACGCCTTGCGCTTCATCGAGTATTCGGCGGCGACGTCAATGGCGGCCTGCGCCCCACCGAGAATCCCGGCCGCGGAGGTCATGCGTTCCGGGATCATCATCTGGTCGAATATCTCGGCGCCCCCGTTGACCGGTCCGACGAGGTTGGCTGCCGGAATCCGCACGTCGTGGAAACTGATTCGACCGGTGCCCCCGCCGCGTGCGCCCATGAGGCCGAAAATGTGTTCGACCTTCACCCCTCGCTCGCGCTCCACAAGAAACACCGACAACGATTCGTGGGGTGCGTTGTCGGGCGCGGTCTTGGCGTAGACCAGAAAGAAGTCGGCACCCTCGGCGCCGACGATGAACCGTTTGGCTCCCGACAGCACCCATTCATCGCCGTCGCGCCGGGCGATCGTGGTGGCGCCGAAAAAGTCGGAACCACCTCGAGGCTCGGTGAGGGCCTCGGCCGACACCAACTCTCCTGCCAGCATCGGCCTCAGGAAACGTTCCCGTTGCTCGTCGGTGCCGAACTCGACCAGGGCGTGGCCCACGATCGAAGGCATGGCGTGCTGGCAGCCGAGCACGATCCCCAGCCGACCGATCTCCTCGATCACACCCACCTCAGCGGTCCACGACAGACCCTGCCCGCCCCATTCCTTGGGGAACCTCACGCCCAGCAGTCCGGCCGCGCCCACCTTCTCGTGGAAGCCGTGGGGAAAGTTGAGGACTTCCTGATCGAGGTCTCGCAGGAACTGGGGATCGATCCCGGTTTTCACGAACTCGCGGGTCCGGGCCTGAATCTCGAGTTCGTCGGGGCTGAGTAGAACATCGAACATGTCTCAATCGAAGCACCAAAACACAAAGGGCCCGGCACCGGACGGAACCGAACCCTTTGAGTGGCGGAAGGTATGGGATTCGAACCCATGGTGATGCGAAGCACCACAACGGCTTTCGAGGCCGCCCCATTCGTCCGCTCTGGCAACCTTCCGCAGGCGAGGCTAGCGGGCGATCGGGGTTGCTCCCACCGCGTTGTCAGCCGCGGCGTGCTGCGAAGAAGTCGGTGAGCAGAGACGCGCACTCTGTCGCCATCACCCCGTGTGTCACCTCGAACTCGTGGTTGAGGCGGGGGTCGTTGCTCAGGTTGTAGAGCGACCCGCAGGCACCGGCTTTCATGTCGGAGGCACCGAACACGAGGCGCCCGATACGGGCTTGGTGGAGGGCACCGGCACACATCGGGCACGGCTCCAATGTGACCACCACGGTGGCATCGGTCAGCCTCC
>CAZDYO010000313.1:0-4000 GCA_964509555.1 uncultured Acidimicrobiales bacterium | reverse complement strand
CGACGAAATCCCGTTCTGGCACATGGTCTCCACGCCGCTCGAATCCCTGCGGGCCAGGGCTGTCGAGTATGGCGTCGGCGAGGTGATCGACACGTTGGCCACACCCGGCGGAGGGACTCTCCCCGGGGTGGAGATCCCTTCGATCGGCGTGTCGATCCCCGGTGACCATCGAAGGTCCCTTCGCGAGTTGACTCGCCCGATCATCGCCCGCGTCGTCGAACAGCACACGGTGTTGGACCTCCGCACCATCAACCCGATCGACGACCGCGAGGTGGCGATGGCACTGCGGGATCAGCTCTGATGGCCCGCCGGCAACACCCGGGTGTCAAGTGCATGTCGTAGCCACCGCCGGCCATGTCGATCACGGCAAGTCAACGCTCATCAAGGCACTGACGGGCACCGACCCGGATCGTCTTGCCGAGGAGAAGGCCCGTGGACTCACCATCGACCTCGGGTTCGCCTCGGCCACGCTGCCGTCGCAGCGCGGCATCTCGTTCGTCGATGTTCCCGGCCACGTGAGATTCCTCAAGAACATGCTGGCCGGCGTGGGTGGAGTGAGCGCGTGTTTGTTCGTGGTCGCGGCCACCGAGGGCTGGAAACCGCAGTCCGAGGAACACCTGCGGATTCTCGAACTGCTCGGTATCCGTCACGGGCTGATCGCCCTCACCAAGGTCGGCCAGGCCGACGACGACCTGCGCGAACTGGCCCGCCTGGAGATCATCGACTCGGTGGCCGGCACGTTCCTCGAGGACGCCGAGATCGTCGGAGTCGACGCCGTCGACGGGATCGGCATCGACGACATCACCGACGCCCTCGACCGACTGCTCGCTCAAACCCCAACTGCCGTCGATGACAAACGGCCCCGACTCTGGATAGACCGGGTTTTCGCAGCCAAGGGGGCCGGAACTGTCGTCACCGGAACTCTCACCGGTGGAATGCTGCGGGTCGATCAGGAACTCACCGTGATGCCCGAGAGGATCGACGTGCGCATCCGCGGGCTCCAGAGCCTTCATGCCCAGCGCACGAAGGTGGGCCCCGGCAACCGGGTGGCCGCGAACCTCAGCGGCGTGTCCCACGATCAGATTCACCGCGGGGACGTCCTGGTCTTCTCCGAGCAATGGCACACCACCCACATGATCGATGCCGAACTCGACGTGCTGGGATCTCTCGACCACCGGGTCACCAAGAGGGGAGCCCATCTGGCCTACATAGGTTCCGGCGAGTATCCGGTCAAGGCGTCGGTGATCGGGGCTTCCGGACTGGAACCCGGCGAACGCGGTGCTGTACGTCTGCATTTGCCCGCCGATCTGCCGCTGCTACCCGGAGACAGGTTCATACTTCGCGAGGCCGGCCGGGGTGAGACCCTCGGGGGTGGACGGGTGCTCGACATCGACCCGCAGCTACCCGCGGCCCGGGCCCGTCCCGACATGAGCGTTGATCGTGTGGTCGCCGAGCGGGGCCGGATCGATGTTCAACGACTGGCGCTGCTCACCGGCGAGAAGGTCTCGCCCGACATCGGAAGATGGGCAGTGGACCCGTTGCTGCTGAAACAGACGAGAGACATGCTCCTCGAGTCGGTTCACGGTTCCGGATCGTTGGGCCTCGACATCGGTGGGCTCGATGAGTTCGAGCGGGCGGTTCTGGCCGAACTCGATGGCGTGACCATCGAGGGAACCAGAGCCAAGCCGGTGGACGCGGTGGATCAACTCGCCGAACACCCATTCGTTGCCGAACTGGTTACCGCTGGACTCAATCCTCCCGACACCACCGGGATCGACAGAGCCGAACTGCGCGAACTCATCCGTCGAGGCGAGGTGATCGAGGAGTCCGGGGTCTGTTTCGCCCCCGGCGCGATAGCTGAGGCCGCCCGGATCACCGCCGAATTGCTGGCCGCCCAACCCGACGGGGTCACCGTGGCCGAGTTGCGGGATGCTTGGGGCACGACGCGCAAATACGCGATTCCGGTGGCAACCCATCTCGATGCCACGGGGGTGACCCGACGGCGAGGTGATCTTCGGATCGCGGGTCCGAGGTTGCCGCAGGTCGGCTGACCCGCGCCGAAGGGGCTGTCAGCCGGCGCGAATCACCTTGCGCTCGGTCTCGCTGAGACCACCCCAGATGCCGTGTTGCTCCTTGATGGCGACCGCATACGACAAACACTCCGACCGCACCCGACACTCATCGCATATCGCCTTGGCACGGGCCTCGCGGCGGCGCTTGTCCTCGCGGCGTTCGGTGCGCGGTGGCGGGAAGAACACCGCCGACTGCGGGCCTCGGCACGCCGCGCGGAGCTGCCACTCGTTCATCATTCGAGAAATCGCCATTCGCTACCCCCTGGTACCCAAGATTGCCTACCAGAGCCGCGACACCCCTCACAAACGGTGAGAGTGGTGATTTGGAGAATCTGCTCACTCCGAGTGGTATTCCTGTGGATTTCCTGTGGAAATCCACTCAGTTGCGCATCTCACGGTAGTCACGGGCGCCGCCCTCCTCGGGTTCGATCTCAAGGAACAGGCCCTCGATCGCCACCACGCGCACCGACTCCCCGGCCGGGATGGGCGTCGATCTGTTGACCCGTGCCTTCCATGGCGCGCCGTCGATCAGGACGACACCATCATGCTTGATCTCCTCGGCGGCGACACCCATGAGCCCGATCATCCACTCGCGGCCGATGGTCGGTGTGCCGAATCGCGACCTGACCATCGACGGCATGCCCGAGGTCATGGCCAGCGTGATCCCCCCGATCCCGGCCACCAGGGTGATCCACGAAATGGACGCCCCGTCGTAGAGCCACAACGAGCCGACGACAAGCGATATCGCTGCTATCACCGACCAGGCCCGCGGCACACCGGTCTGAACATCGATCGCGAAACCGAGCATGGCGAGGACCAACAGCGCCACGGCCCAACCTCGGGCCGGCAACACGTCGAGCCCGAAACTGCCGAGCACGAAACTGGTGGCACCCACGACACCGGCGATTCCGACACCGGCGGTGTAGAACTCGAAAATCAGCAATGCCGCGCCTATCAGAAACAGCAGGTACGCCATCGCCGGGCTGGCGAAGGTGTGCATCCAACCGTTGAAGACCGCCAGCTTGGTGAACCTCACCGCTGAGGTCGGGACCCGCACCGGCTTGTCGCCCGATGAATCGATCCGGCTGCCGAATCCGGGCAGGTCGAGCGCGAAGAACCCCAGGGTCGGCGCGTCTCTGTCGGCCAGTCCGATCTCAATGACGCCCTTCTCGTCGATCGTGTCCGTACCCAGGACCCCGGAAGCGGCGAGAAACGCCGGCGGAAGAAGGGCATCGGGCACCACCAACGGTCCGGTCCTGCCGAAATGGGCGCCGACAGCAACCGACATCTCAGCGGTGACGGCAACCAGTTGCGCAACCGCACCCTCCGCCTTGGCACCGGAAGGACCGACCCACGCGTAGACCGGCACCTTCGACTCGGCGATGGCCCGGGCCAGCTCGGCCACCCTCTGATCGGACACCACGGCACCAGTGCTGTTGACCTGAAGGATGAGTCCACCGGATCCGTTGTTTTCGGCCTTGACTATCGACCCTTCGATGAAATCAGCCACGATCTGATCGAGCAGTCCCGAGATCTGGATCACGTCGAACACCGGCGCATCGGTGGTGTCGGCGGGTGGCGGGTCATCGGCGGCTCCCGCCGGCAGAACCCCCAGAACCACACTGAGAATCGTGAGCACTGCCATCATGGGTAGGATCACGCGCCGCCGACTGCCCGACGGCACCGATGAGGAGGGGAATGGATCCCGGTAGTTTCTTCGCATCTTCGCGGGTCCTGATCGTGGCTGGAAAGGGTGGGGTCGGGAAGACTTCCACAGCCGCGACAATCGCCGTGGCTGCGGCCCGTACCGGCAAGTCGGTTCTCCTGGTGGAGGTGTCCGGCCGTTCGGCAATAGCTCCCCTTTTGGGAGCCGAGCCACAAGGCTACGAGGAGACAGTGGCCGTCGACGACGTCGGGGACCCAACCAA
>CAZDYO010000312.1:0-4004 GCA_964509555.1 uncultured Acidimicrobiales bacterium | reverse complement strand
GCTCGTGAACCCCCTGGGACAACTCGACTTCGTGACCAAACGCGAGGGGTCTGCGGCATCGGTGCAACTGACCGGTGGCACAGCGGTGGGTACTATCGGCATGACGACGGACGCCACGGCCGCGATTGGCGTGGATGGTGTGATCACTGCAAATGGCGCGACCACAACGGTGTCCAACACGGACAGGGGAACGGTCGTCACCGTGGCTGCAGGGGTTGGTTCAATCAGCGCAACGCTCAGTGGGGGAATCCGTCTCGGCTCCGCCGTGGTGGAGCAGGTCTCGTACGGAACCGGATCTCTCCAGGAGGTCGTCGCGGCCATCAACGGCGCAGGAAGCTCTGGAACCAAGGCCTCGATCGTGCAGGTGGCGGCGAATTCATATCGACTCCAGCTGACAGCGACGGAAACTGGAGCGGCATCGGCGCTGGACGTCGATCTGACCGAGTTCACGGGGCTGACGGGATTCACCACTCTCTCCAACGGCGCCGATGCATCGATCCAAATCGAGGGACTGAACCCGTACACCATCACCTCCTCTTCCGACACCTTCCAGGATGTCATGCCCGGAGTTGACATCACGCTCAAAGGGACCCCGGCCGGGACGGTGACAGTCAACGCCAGCCGAGATGTTGACACAATCGCGGATCAATTGGCGGGTCTCGTGACGGCGGTCAATGGTGTCCTGGACGACATCGACGCCGCAACCTCTTACGACACGACCAACAACAAAGGATCCATACTCACCGGCAACAGCACAGTGAGACGCGCCCGGGATGCCCTGGTCGGATCGCTTCTCCAGACCGTGGCAGGTTCTTCTCTGGGCACCGTTGGCCTGGCCGGAGTATCAATCCAGAAGGACGGATCGTTCAAGTTCGATCGCGATACGTTCATCAAGCAATACGACGCCAACCCCGCTGAGGTGGAACGACTGTTCGTGGCTCCTGCCGGCAGTACCGACAAGGGGGCGATTGATCGGATTCTGTCGGAGGTCGACTCTGCCACTGCTTTCGGATCGGGGTACATACGCAGCGCCGAGGACGCGGCGAACGCGAGAGTGACCAGCCTTCAGGATTCGATAAGTGGGTGGGACATACGCCTCGCTTCGAGAGAGAAACTCTTGCGCGGCGTGTACACACGACTTGAGACCAACCTCTCGCAGCTCCAATCCCAGAGCACCTGGCTGTCGGGCCAGATAGCGAGCCTGTCAAATACAACATCAAACAACTGATTCGGATAATCGATGATGCAGAGAACCAAGGCCCGCGAGAAGTTCCGCAGCAGCGGGATTCAGTCCGTCTCCAAGGAACGACTTGTCGTGCTCCTGTACGAACGGTCCATTCGCGATGTGGTCGAGGGCAGAGAGGCGATGAACAGGGGTGAGATAGAGGCTGCTCATCGTGCGCTGGTGCATGCCCAGCAGATCATCGAGGAACTGGCCGGGGCTTTGCGTCCGGATGCGTGGGAGGGAGCCAAGGATCTCCATGCCCTGTATGCCTACGTCCACAATCTCCTGGTGACAGCCAACACAAAGAAGTCCGTCGATCATCTCGATGAGGCCGAATCGATACTCTCGGAGCTGTCCGCAGCTTGGGGTCAGGCGTACCTGAGCCTCCAGGACGGCGCCATGGCTGCGGCATCTCCGCTATGAGGTCCGCCGGGTTCGAGGAGATTCTCTCGGAGCTTGAGCGGCGACTTGATTTGCTTGATGGCGACACAATCATGGCTGAGGGAACGGTCTTCGATGACTTGCAACTGCCAGAGGCAGTCATTGGCTCTGATGATGATGTTCAGCGGGCCCGGCTCGTTCTGCACCGCATCGATGAGAAGGCCGAGTTTCTCAACGGACTGAAGGCCCGCTTGGCCGGGGAACTGGCGGATCTCAAATCGCGTGGAAAGTACCGATACTCCGCGCCAGAGAGCCTCGACACGCTGGCGTGACCCGGGCATTACGGACCATGGTGGATGGGTAGTACGGACCTTCGGTGGTTACCAACCTCATCGCCCGGATGTGCCTGACGATACTTGTGGACGAGCAAGGATCGCTCACGACCCGCCAAGGATGGCCGGTATCGAGAGGTGATTCCCAATGCCCGGACATCTGGCGCAAAACGGATCTGTCGATCGGCGAATCCGATGATGATCGGCGATGTGACCACGCAGGCATTGCACGCAGCCTTGACCGGCCTGGACTCCCGAAGACTGGCCCACGAGAACAACCTCGCCAATATTGAGACGCCCGGCTACAAGGCCCGCTCGATCGAGTTCGAGAGCCAACTGCGCAACGCCATTTCGGCGGGGTCCCCACTGGCCGCTGGGCAGGAGGTCAGGGTCTCCTCAGCCGCTGGCCGGGGAAACGGCAACAATGTAGAGGTCGACAAGGAGATCGTCGGGCTCACCGAAACGGCGCTGACGCAGCAACTGGTCATTCGTGCGCTCAATGACAAGTACGGGCTCATTCGTGAAGCGGTAAGGAGCTTCTGATGAGCTCAATGTTCAGTTCCATCGATGTGAGCGCGTCCGGCATGAACGTATATCGCACCTGGATAGACGCGATCTCCGACAACGTCGCCAACATCAACACGATCAAGTCGACTGACGAATCAGCGTTTCAGCAACGAATGGTAGTCGCCCAAGAAGTCGTCTCAGGTGAAGACACGCCTGGGGGCGGTGCCCGGGTGGCCGGGATTGTGCTGGGCAGCGCCGAAGGCCGATTGGTCTACGACCCGTCCAATCCGCTCGCTGATGAGGACGGAATGGTCAGAACGCCAGACATGGAGCTCTCCGACCAGATGAGCCATCTCATAGTCGCCCAGCGTTCCTATCAGGTCAATGTCACCGTATTTGAGCGGGCGCGGGATTCATACCAGCGGGCATTGGAGATCGGTCAATGAGCGTCCCCCCAATAGGTGCGTCACCTGTGCGCATGCCTGCACCCGTTTCTGCATCCAACAGCCGGCCCCGCCCAGCGTCGGCCGTGGATAAGGCGGGATTCTCCTCCAGCATCACCGACGCTCTGTCCAATCTCGAGAAGCTTCACAGCCGAGCTGACAAGATGGCGTCGCTCGCAGCCACAGGTGATCTGAACTCGGTGTCGGACTATGTCGTGGCCGCCACGGAGGCACAGCTTGCCACCCAAGTGACGACGGCCATACGCAACAAAGCAGTTGAGGCGTTCAACGACATCATGAGAATGCCGGTCTGAATTGGCTTCACAACCTCAACCTCCGATGATTCAACAGATTCGCGATCGGACCCGCGAGATGACGGCCGGATTCACCTCCGGGCAGAAGGCGATGATGTCACTCGCGTTCGTTGGTGTCTTTGTCGGTCTGTGGTTGCTCAGCCACTGGGCCCCCAGGGCCGAACTCGCACCGCTCTACACGAATCTGGCGACCTCGGACGCGGCAGCAGTCACGGAAGAACTCGACTCTGCAGGCGTAAAGTACGAGTTGACCGATGGCGGCCGGTCGATCCTCGTGGCCCGTGATTCGGTGTACAAGGTACGCCTCCAGATGAGTTCCCAGGGATTGCCCGAGGGTGGGTCGCCGGGCTATTCACTCCTCGACAAGCAGGGAATCACCTCGACCCAGTTTCAGCAGCGGGTGGCGTTCCAGAGGGCACTCGAGGGTGAGTTGGGTCGGACGATATCCGATCTCAACGCCGTCGATGCCGCCAGCATCCACCTGGTCATCCCCAAGGACAATCTCTTCGTCGGCGACTCGATCAAGTCGAGCGCGAGCGTGTTGGTAAAGACGAAAGAGACACTCAGCGCCGAGCAGGTGCAGGCCATCGTGAATCTGGTTGCGGGCAGCGTCGAAGGCCTCAAGGCCGACGACGTCACCGTCACCGACCAGTCAGGACTCGTGCTCGCTGCTCCCGGTCAATCTCCGATGGACCGTAGCGCCGCCGGTGGCGGGACCTCGAAGACACACGAGTACGAATCGCGGCTTGCGTCCGACCTTGAGAAGATGCTCGTGGCCGCGGTGGGCCCCCACACCCCCCCC
>CAZDYO010000311.1:0-4005 GCA_964509555.1 uncultured Acidimicrobiales bacterium | reverse complement strand
CGCTACGACAATCCGCAACGACTGGGTGGCACCGCCCACGGCACAGACCAGGCGGCCCGGGTGCTGGTGGCAATGCTCGAGAGCGGATTTGAGGCTGCAGTCGAGAGGTACGACCTCGAGCTTGCCATGACCCCAATCGACCTGACCGACGTGGATCTCACCGTCGACATGATCATCTCCGGCCACGAAGGCCCCGAGGAGTCGTAGACCGCGGGATCGGGTCTTCACCCACCTCCAGGATCACTTCGCTCGCAAGGCCGCGGATGGTGGTGGTGCACGGTGCGACGAGCACCCGACCGAGACGTGGAATAGCTACATCGCGGCTCAATATCACCACCGGACGGCGGGCGATCTCGGGGAGTTCACACCACCAAACCTCGCCGCGTGACGGCAGAGGGCTCACGACGCAGACGCCGCTTCACGGAACGATGCGAGGTCTCCCCACTCGTCGGGTTGGTCGATCGGCTGGGCGTCGTAGGCGGCGTAGGAGGAGTCGATCTCAGCTCCGAGGAGGCGGGCCCTGAGGGCAGACAGGGCCGCATCAATCAGGGCGGCGTCGTCTAGTCCCTTGCACAGCCGTCTCGCCTCTGCAAGCAGATCGGAGTCGACCGTGGTGCTTACTCGTACCCGTGGCATGATCGGCTGGATGAATCCGCAGGCCGAGGCGACCGTCTCCCATCAACGCGTCACCGCCCTCGCCCGAGCACTCGTCGACGGCGGCCGGTTCGTGCCGGGAGTCGAGGTTGACGACAACGGCCGGGCCCGATCCTGGTGGTGGCCAATGCCGGCCGCATCCGACCGTGCCGCGCTGTCGGGCGTGGTGGCCGCCGAGCTCGCCAACCTTGTAGACGCCGAAGTCCGCACCAGGCTCGCCGACACCGGCACCACCCTCACCCCGCCGCGACGTGGCCGTCGGACAGTGCCCGACAGCTGGCTGCACTCGCTGGGTTCAGCCGACCCGTGGATGCCCAAGTCGCTCAACCCCGACAAGGCCCGCGAGCTCGAAACGGCCGTGGCCGAATGGGTGCGCTCCGGCGTGCCCGCTGCCGGACGGGTCAGGCTGTGCCTGCGGATTGTGGCCCCCGACCCCGCCTCCCCCGATACCGGCGCCTCTCCCGACACCGGCGCCGCCCCCGACACGTGGGCCGTCGAACTTCTCGTGCAGGACACCGAGGAATCGAGCCTGATCGTCCCCATCTCCAAACTCTGGGACGGCACCGCGGCCCTCGGCGGGCAGGCGGTCGAAGACGTGCTGCGGGCACTCGGCCACCTCGAACGGCTCGCACCGGAGCTGGGCGGGCTGCTCGACCAAGCCGAACCCGTCTGGGCAGCCATCGAAGCGCCGGTGGCTGTGGAGTTGCTGCGCGACCGGCTGGCCGCGCTCACCGATGCAGGTATCGCGGTGCTGCTGCCCACCTGGTGGACCCGGCGCAAACCACTGAAGCTGCGCATGAAAACCACCAGCCGATCGAAGTCTTCGGGCGCAGCCACCAAGGCCGGGCTGGGTATGAACGAACTCGTGAAGTTCCGCTGGGAAGCCGCTCTCGGCGACACCAAACTCACCCGCCGCGACCTCGAACGGCTCAGCGCAGCGGCCGATGCCAAACAAACCATCGTGAGGTTCCGCGGCGAATGGGTGGAGGTCGACCCGGCCACGTTGATGGAGTTCGACAAGCTCATCGGCACCACCGCCGAGACCACCGTCGGCGAGATCCTCAAGAGCTCCCTCGGGCTGAGCGACGACTCAGCCCCCGGCGGTGTCGACGTCGGCGAAGTGGTGGCCACCGGCTGGCTCGGCGACCTGCTCAACGACGCCATCCACGCCACCGTCGCCCCGGCCGAGACGCCCGCCGAGTTCCACGGCCAACTGCGGCCCTATCAAGAACGCGGCGTCGGGTGGCTCGGGTTCCTCGGACGGCTCGGGCTCGGCGGTTGCCTGGCCGACGACATGGGCCTCGGCAAGACCGCCCAGGTGATCGCCGCTCTGCTCGACGACCCGATAGCGGCCCCCACGCTGGTGATCTGCCCAGTGTCGGTGCTCGGCAACTGGAGTGCCGAACTAGCCCGGTTCGCTCCTTCGCTCAACGTGCTCGTCCACCACGGCCCCGCCCGACTCCAACACGACGAACCGTTCAGCGAACGCGTCGCAGCCCACGACATCGTGCTCACCACCTACTCGCTGGTCGACCGCGACAGCACCGAACTGGCGGCCATCGAATGGGGTCGGGTCGTGCTCGACGAAGCCCAAAACGTGAAGAACCCCACCGCCAAACAGACCAGAGCGGTGGCACGGCTCCACGCCGAAAGACGCATCGCTCTCACCGGCACACCGGTCGAAAACTCGCTGTCGGAACTCTGGTCGATCATGCACATCATCAACCCGGGCCTGCTCGGCACCGCCAAGGAATTCCGTGAACGGTTCGCGGTGCCGATCGAACGAGACCACGACCCCGACGCCACGGAAACCCTCGGCCGCCTCACCCGCCCGTTCCTGCTCAGGCGCCTCAAGAGCGACAAGTCGATCATCTCCGACCTGCCAGACAAGATCGAGACCGTCGACCATTGCCTGCTCACCCACGAACAAGCCAGCCTCTACCAGGCGGTGGTCGACGACATGCTCGAAAAGGCCGACGAATCCGACGGCATCCAACGCCGCGGCCTGGTGCTGGCCGGCCTCATGCGCCTCAAACAGGTGTGCAACCATCCGGCCCATTACCTGGGCGACGGCTCGGCGCTCGCCGGCCGATCCGGGAAACTCAACCGGGTCGAGGAACTCCTCGACGAGCTGCTCGCGGCGGGCGACAAGGCCCTGTGCTTCACCCAGTTCCGTGAATGGGGAACCGCCCTGCAGCCCTACCTCGCGCAGCGCTTCGGGGTCGAGGTGATGTGGCTCCACGGCGGGGTCCGTCGACCCAAACGCGACGCCATGGTCGAACGGTTCAACGAAGCATCCGGCCCGCCTCTGTTCCTCATATCGGTGAAAGCCGGCGGCACCGGGCTCAACCTCACCGCCGCGTCCCACGTCATCCACCTCGATCGCTGGTGGAACCCGGCCGTCGAAGACCAAGCCACCGACCGTGCCTACCGCATCGGCCAGCAACGCAACGTGTTCGTCCACAAACCCATCAGCGTCGGAACCGTCGAAGAGAAGATCGACGAGCTGATCGCCTCGAAACGCGACCTCGCGGAACGCACCCTCGGCAAAGGCGAGAAGTGGCTCACCGAACTCTCGACCGACGACCTGCGAGACCTGGTGTCGCTGCGATGAGTTCCCGACCCGGAGGCTGGGACAACACCTGGCCGACCTACGCCGAATCGAAACCGATACCGGTTGCCGACGGCATCGCCACTTCAAGCAAACGCGGCGCCATGGCCGAAAGCTGGTGGTCGCAGCAGTTCGTGGAAGTGCTCGACCGCTACGGACTCGGCGCCAGAATGCAACGCGGCCGCCGCTACGCCCGGTCCGGTCAGATCGTGAGCTTCGAGGTCGAACCCGGCAGCATCATCGCTCGGGTTCAGGGGTCAAGGTCGCGTCCCTACGAAGTCAGCATCGACGCCGCCCCGATCACCTCTGCTCAATGGGCAAGGGTCGACGCCGCTCTTTCGTCGAGCGTCAGGTTCGCGGCCAGGCTGCTGGCCGGAGAGGTGCCGCCAGAGTTGGTTGAGGTGTTCGACGATGCCGGTGCCAACCTCCTGCCGGTCCGCTGGACCGACCTGTCGGCGTGGTGTTCCTGCCCCGACTCGGCCAACCCGTGCAAACACATCGCCGCCGCCCTCTACGTGTTCGCAGATCGCCTCGACACCGACCCGTGGCTGCTGCTCGAATGGCGCGGCCGCACACGCGAACAGGTGCTGGCCTCGCTCACCGGTGGGGTTGACGCCCGGCCCGATCACACCGGAGCGGCAACGGTCGACAAGGTGGCGCCGTGGTGGCCGCTCGCACCGGGAGCCGCCACGCTGGCCGATGTTGACGGCCTGCCCGAAGGTTCAGACTCCTCGCTGCTC
>CAZDYO010000310.1:0-4015 GCA_964509555.1 uncultured Acidimicrobiales bacterium | reverse complement strand
CAGTGAGTGGGTCCACTCCCGTAGAGCGTGCGAGCGGATCAGGGCGCGCGGCGACTGGTAGACACCATTGACGAAGCCCCCGTGGAGACGCCTGCCTTCGATCAGGTGAAGTTGATCGAAGGGGTGACTGCTGAGCAACTCCTCCGGTGTGAATCTGAGTGTGGGGCGTCGACGCCGTGTGTCCATTCCGCCGACGTTAGCCAACCGGCCCCGGCTGCCTCAATCGTGGCCACGGGCCTCGGCGCTGTCGTCGAGGTCGACGGCGATGGAGCAGGGGAACTGTGTCGATTCCGGAAGTGTCACCACGATGCTGCTGTGGTCTGATCGCATTTCGAGCGGAAGATCGCCATCGATCCGCCGGGCACCGTGTGCGGTCCGGCCCTCGGGCAGGGGGATCTTGACCGAGGCGGAGGTGGGTGCGTTGAGAAGAATTGCGTTGATGGTCGGCCCTCTGGCCGTGAACCGGATGGGGGTGCCGTCGGACAATGTGGCGGAGGCGGTGGCGGCCGGCCTGGTGCTGTAGATGGCCTCTGCGTTCTTGGCCAGCCAGTCCCCGAGGGCGACAAGGGGCCGCTGCTGGGCCTCCGGCACGGTCCCGTCGGGAGCGGGCCCGACACCGAGCAGAAGGTTTCCGCCCTTGGCGACGATGTCGATGAACATCGCGATGGCCTCCTCCCCTGAGAGGATGTCGGAGTCGGGCTCATTGTGGTTGGCTCCGAAGCTGTGGCCCACCCCGCGGGTGGATTCCCACTTGTCCAGGAGAGCGACCTCGGGTGATGAGTATTCGGGCGTGGTGAAGTCGTAGTGACGGCCCTTCGGTGAAACGAGCACCTTCTTGTTGTCGGGTATGAATCGCCAAAGGTGCTCGACTGCGAACCCGACCGTCTTGACGATGGCTGAGGTCAGGCGGGGACCGAACCTGGATGGAACCTGGGACCACCGGTCGTTGATGACCCCATCCGGAACGGTGTTGTAATAGTGGGCAAAGACAGCGGCGAGGTCGGCATCGTGGGGGTATGAAATGTCGTTCCAGAGGATGTCGGGCCGATACCGGTCGATGAGTTCGGTGACGTGTCCGTTGGCGTATTCGACGTATTCGGCGCTCTGGGGGGCAGCCTCCAACACCGAGGCAACCGATTTCATCACCGCTCCATTGAACGGCCAATCGAACCCGCCGGAGTAGTAGAGCCCCGGCCGGACCCCAGCGTTACGCATCGACTCGCAAAAGTCACCGACGAGATCACGGGTCGAGTGATAGCGGCCCTTCGCCGGATGGGGTTCACCTGCGGGCCAGAGGCAGAACCCGTCGTGATGCTTCGTTGTGAGGACGGAGTACCTGGCCCCGGCTGCCGTGCACAGTCCGGCCAGGGCATCGAGGTCGGCCCCGGAACTCTGCTGATTGAATTCCTCGCGAAATCCGTCGTAGGCAAAGCCGGGGCCGTAGGTGAGTCGATGATGGTCAGCCGTCGGGCTGCCCTTGATGGCCATGGTGTTGAGGTACCACTCGGCGTAGGGGTTGTTCTTCAGCAGATACGCGGGGGAGTGGTTGCGCAGCATCGTCTGTATGTCGGGGACAACCGGGGCCCATGCCGGCACGGAGTAGAGCCCCCAGTGAAAGAACACGCCCAGCTTGGCATCGTCGAACCATGCCGGCAGCGGGTGGCTGCGCACCGATTCCCAATTGGGCTGATAGGAGATCTTCTCGTTGGTCATGGCCGGCCCGAGATCATGCCTCGGCCATGTATATGGATCGCACGGGTCGCGAGAACAGCCGTTGGACCATTGGGGCGAAGTGATCGAGCGGCAATGTGTCGTATTCGGGATCAAAGCAGTTCTGGTCGTAGTTGGCGCAGAATTCGATCGTGTCGGTGTAGTGGGGGGAGTCACCGAAGCGATCGCGCATCAACCTTTCGAGCCCCCAGTGGTGGAAGAAGTAGTAGCCCTGGAATATCCCGTGATGTTCCACGATCCAGCGGATTCGCTCCGACACGAACGGTTCGAGAATGGTGGCCGCCAGCTGGGCGTGATTCATCGATGCCAGCGTGTCGCCGATGTCGTGAAGCAACGCGGCCACCACGTATTGCTCCTCGCGGCCGTCGCGCTCGGCGCGGGTGGCCGATTGCAGTGAGTGGGTGAGCCGGTCGACGGCGAACCCACCGGTTTCCGTGGCCAGGAGTTCCAAGTGGCCCAGCACCCGGTTGGCCAGACCCCTGTTCCACTCGGCACCCCTGGAGGCGATGATGGCGTAGTCGGCGGCAGTGCCGTCCTGCATGCGGGTGAAGGTGGTGTCGGCCGATGGCTGAGTCATGTTGCGACAGTAACCGCTACTCGACTGTGCCCGAAAAACGCCTTGCGGATCAGCTTCAGTTGTTGGGTGCCCAGTTGAGGGTGATGTCGAGTGTTGCCCCGGAATCGAGGATCGAAATGCCGGCAAGATGGGTGGAGGATTCTCCACCGAAAGATGTGCTGTCGCCGAAGAAGGTCATGCCCTGCTGGTCGAGGAAATCCGTGTAGAGGGCGATGAGCTCGTCGAGTCGGCTCGCATCGACGTTGTATTGGACCACGTAGTTCGGTTCGCTGAGACCCTGACCCTCAACCACGAAGGTGACGTTCGCTCCACTGGGCATGGGCATCGGGAACCCGTCGGGCACGGTCTCGCCGGTGGTGATTCCCTCGGCGACGCCAGAGGCATTGGTGCCTGTCACCTTCAGGGTGGTCCCGGTCAGGTTGGCGCCAGCACCGGAGGATGAGGTGTCGCTGGTCGGTGACGGATTCACTGCCGAGGATGTGGAGCCTGATCCGGTTTGCTCGGCCGCCGAGGGTGCGTTGTCAGCGGAAGATCCACCACCACATGCCGACGCTAGCAGGCTGAGCAGCATCATTGCTGAGAGCAACTTCTTCATCGTGACTCCTGTGCCGGGGTGATTGGATCTGACATGGCCCAGTCTGCCGCGAACTCGGCGTGCAGGCGGGCGGTTGGAAACAGTGGCACATCAAGATCGTCCGGGGAGATCAAGAGTTCGATTTCAGTGCAACCGGCCACAACACCGGATGCGCCCATCCGGACGGACTCGCGGATCGTGTCGATGAACAACCGACGGGACCCATCGTTGATGACGCCTCGCACAAGTTCGTCGTAGATGACCCGGTGGACCATTTCGCGATCGGGCTCGGTCGGAATCATCGTTGACACGCCCCGAGCGGCGAGGCGGGATGATATGAATTCCTGCTCCATCGTGTAGCGGGTGCCGAGCAGCAGCACGCGATCAATCCCGGCGTTTTGAATCGCACGGGCGGTTGGCTCGGCAATGTGGAGGAAGGGCACACTCAATGCGGCCTCCAACTCGTCGGCCAGTCGATGCATGGTGTTGGTGCACAAGACGATCGCCTCGGCACCTGCGTCTTGAAGATCGACGGCCGCGGTGGACAACAGCCTGGACGCACTTTGCCAATCACCGTTCTCCTGGAAGGTCTCTATTTCCGAAAAATTGAATGATCGGATGATCATGTCGGCGGAGTGGGTCCCACCGAGATGCCGACGCACCCGCTCATTGATGATTCGTTCGTACTCGATCGACGATTCCCAGCTCATACCGCCCAGCAACCCCAGAATTCTCACGGGACCCATCTCGAATGATCGGCGAACACCGCAATGAAGTCGCTGCTGTCGGGCGAGAGATACCGGCTTCCCGGGCGTCTGAAACCGCCCGCCTCAAGCGGTTGGGGCAGGCCCTTTTCACCGCGACATGTGCCGCCGGCGTCGGTGGAGTAGAAGTTTCCGGTGATCCAATACGGATTGATGTCGCCTTCCATGGCCCGCACGGCTCCGGCATCGACCAGACGGTTGGCGAGATCGTGAACCTTCAGACCCGGTCCTCCCACGTAGATGATGGCCCCGTCCTTCGTGACCCCCCACCCTGAGCGCCAAGTCCATGTGGAGTGGTCCACCAGCCATCCCCACCAAATGGGTTGGGCGAAGTTGCCGGCATCGCGGGGGCTGACATGGGAGTCGATG
>CAZDYO010000309.1:0-4024 GCA_964509555.1 uncultured Acidimicrobiales bacterium | reverse complement strand
CCCGCCCGCTCACTACTCGCCTACGACCACTGACCCCTTGGAACTAATCATCTAGCGTCACCGGACCGGCCGCGGCGAGACCGTCGACCACCGGGGCGCGTCATGTCACAACCTTCGATCATCCGCCGGGGTTTCCGGCTCGTTGCCGGCTATGTCCGGGCTCATCCCGTTCCGTTCGCCGTGGCCGTGGCCGGGTCGGTGGTCTACGCCGCGGGCACCGTGCTGTCCACCATTGCGCTCGGATACGCCACCAACGAGGCCATCATCCCGGCGTTCGACGGCGGTAGCCCAAGCCCGTGGGCGGCGATCATCGGGCTTGTCGGAGTGGCCGTTCTGAGAACCGGAGGTGTGGTGATTCGCCGCTACTTCGCGGGGCTCACCGCCGCCGCCACCCGGGCCGACCTGCAGCGGGGAATGGTGCGGCGAATCCTCGCCATGCCGCTCGACCGGGTGAGGTCGCGGCCCCAAGGTCAACTCCTGAGCCATGTCGATGCCGATTCCGAGTCGGCGATCGACGCCATCCACCCGCTGCCCTTCTCGATCGGCGTGATCAGCATGCTGATCTTCGGCACCATCAGCTTGGCCGCCCTCGACGTTCCTCTCCTGCTCGTCACTCTCGCGGTGCTGCCCGTGATCGGGTTCATGAGTTGGCTCAACGCAAC
The DNA here is from genome assembly GCA_964509555.1 of uncultured Acidimicrobiales bacterium. Lineage (GTDB taxonomy): Bacteria > Actinomycetota > Acidimicrobiia > Acidimicrobiales > Aldehydirespiratoraceae > SZUA-87. The sequence goes on along the minus strand of CAZDYO010000309.1, from coordinate 3,362 downwards.
CGTGATCCAGAACCCTGCGGCGGCCGAACGGGTGGCCAACAGCGCGGTGACCGCATCGGCCGCAGAGATTCTCGAGGGTGTTCAGGTGGTGAAGACCCTGGGTCGCGAAGATGCCGAGACCGCGCTGTTCTCGCAGAAGGTCGACGAGCTTCGCCGGGCACGGGTGAGACTCGGCAACCGCAAGACCGCGTTCGCGGTTTCGTTCTCGGCGGTACCGCAGCTCACCACCATCCTCATTCTCGCGGTGGGCGCGGTAAGGGTTGGCGACGGCCAACTCGACGCCGGCGGGCTCGTGCAAGCAGTATCACTGTTCAGCGTGCTCGCCTTCCCGTTACAGGTGATCGGGTTCTTCCTGTTCGACCTGCCGCCGTCGGTCGTAGGCCACGATCGTGTGAGCCTCGTCATGTCGGAGCCCGACGACCCGCTGCTCGCGGTCGCCAACGGCTCCCCCCTGCCCGACGGACCGCTCGCAGCACGTCTCTCGTCGGTCACCGTCGGAGATCCGGACCGACCCCGACTCGACCGCGCCGACCTGGAGATAATCGCCGGTGAAACATTGGCCATCGTCGGTCCCACCGCCGGAGGCAAGTCGACCGTGTTGGAGGTGTTGGCCCGTCTCCGGTCGGCAAACACCGGCACCGTCACCGTGGCCGGCACCGACCTGGCCGGAATCGACGACTCGGCGCTGCGCGAGCGACTCACGCTTGCCACTCAGACAGCCTCGCTGTTCCACGGCACCGTGATCGACAATGTCCGATTCACGAGGGCCATCAGCGAAGGGCAGGCCCTCAGAGCCCTGGAGAGAGCCGGTGCCGACGACCTCCGCGAGGCGCTTCCCGATGGCTACTCCACCGTCATCGGCGAGCGGGGAGTGACTCTCTCTGGCGGGCAACGCCAGCGGGTCGCTTTGGCCAGGGCCCTGGCCGGCCACCCCGGTATGGTCCTGCTCGACGACGCCACATCGGCTGTCGACCCCGCGCTCGAAGAGCAGATCATTCGACAACTTGCCGAGCTGCCGATGACCGTGGTGATGGTCACGCATCGGGTGGCGGCGATGATCGCTGCCGATCGTGTTGCGCTGGTGGCCAACGGTCGGGTCGTCGAGGTCGGCACCCACCGATCGCTTCTCGCCAACCCCACATACAAGGGTTTGGTCGATGCCTACCTGGCATCGGAGGTGCTGTCATGACCGTCGAGCGCGAGGCGACAACCTTCGACATCATCCGCCGCGGATTCGAGATCAGCCCGGGGTTCAAGAAGGCCGCGATCCTGTTCGTGATGGTCGGTATATTCGAGGCCGGCGGCCGGGTGGCCGTACCGGTTCTGTTTCAGCTCATCATCGACCGTGGCCTGCTGACTCCGGGGGGAATCGCCACCCACACGCTCACCCGGCTACTGGCCATCACCGTCGCGGTGATCCTGGTTGTGACCCTGGCCGCGCTCGCCGCGGAGTTGGCGGTGCTCCGTGTCGCCGAGAAGGCGCTGGCTCGTCTGCGGATCATGGTGCTGCGCCGTGGCATCGATCTGTCGCTCGCCGAACATGCCGACGAGCGGCGCGGCGATCTTGTCTCGAGGGTCACCGGCGACATCGACACGCTCGCCCGGTTCCTCGACTGGGGCGCCTACTCATGGATCGTCGACTCGTCGGTGGCCATCGGTGCGATCGCCGTCATGTACGTCTACTCATGGCAATTGGCGGTCGTTGTCACTCTGAGCTTCGCGGCGATGCTGCCGATTCTTCGCTGGATCCAGGACCGCCAGCGCCGTGGCTACACGCGGGTCAGAAACTGCACTGGGGCGCTGCTCGGCACGGTGTCGGAGACCATCGGTGGGGCCGAGGTGATCCGCGCTCTGGGTCACGCAGACGCGTCGCTTGTCGATCTCGATGCTGCCATCAACGATCAATACGAAGCTCAGCTCAATGTCAACCGCTACTCGGCTGTGCTGTTCACCGTGTCAGACCTGTTTGGCACCATCGCTTTGTCGATGGTGGTTCTGGTGGTGTCGCAGTGGGGCCCCGACTGGGGGCTTGACACCGGCACAGTGATCGCTTTCTTGTTTCTCATCCAGCTCGTGATCGGCCCGGTGTCGGAGCTCACCGAGGTGATCGACCAGACCTCGCTGGCGTTGGCCGGCTGGCGCCGGTCGATGGAGCTGCTCGACAGGCCCGATGCGCTTCCCGAGCCAGCCGCCGGATCATCGGTCGAAATGGCGGACGGCCCCCTCAGCATCGACGTCACGGCAATGTCGTTCTCCTACGACCTCAACCCCGTTCTCAGAGATGTCAGCATCCACATCCCGGCTGGCACTTCGGTGGCGGTCGTGGGGGCCACCGGTTCGGGAAAGACCACCTTCGTGCGGTTGTTGTGCCGGCTGGCCGACCCCGACGAAGGCTCGGTGAGCCTCGGGGGAACCGACCTGCGCAGCGTGCCGTCGAGTCGGCGGCGCAACCGCGTGCGCATGGTTCCCCAGGATGGGTTCCTCTTCGCCACGACGGTGCGCGACAACATCCTTCGGGGCCGCGACGGTGCCACCGACACCGACATCGACACCGCCATCGAGACCCTCGGCCTGCGCAACTGGATCGACCATCTTCCGTCGGGGCTCGACACATTGCTGGGTCCCGGCGGCGAGGGTCTTTCGGTCGGTGAGCGTCAACTCGTGGCTCTGATCCGCGCTCAGCTCGCCGACCCTGGCCTCCTGGTTCTCGACGAGGCCACGTCGTCGCTCGATCCGGTCACCGAAAAGGCCATGTCGGATGCTCTCGATGTGGTCAGCCGGCAACGCACCACCGTGAGCGTGGCCCACCGCCTGTCCACCGCCGAACGAGCCGACCTGATTGTGGTGTTCGACCACGGCCGCATCGTGGAAACCGGCTCACACCTCGATCTGCTCGACCTCGGGGGCCGCTACGCCGGCCTTCATCAGGCATGGCAGCGCGGCACCGACTCAACCATCGACGGATGATCAGCGGTCGACCATGAACGGGAAGTCTCGCCTGGTGGCTACCACCTTGGAGGGGTCGATATCGGCGTAGATCGTGTCCTCGATGTCTGGAGAGGCCACGATCTCCTCACCCATCGGATCGATGATCCGCGAGTCGCCCGAGTAGTGGAGCCGGCCGGCATCACCCACCCGGTTGAGGCCGATCACGTATGCCTGATTCTCGATTGCCCGGGCTCTCAGCAACGAGATCCAATGCCAGCTCCGGCTTTGGGGCCAGTTGGCGGGCACGATGTAGCAGTCGGTGGTGGGGGCAGCATCCCAGAACAGATCCGTGAAGCGCAGGTCGTAGCAGATGAGCGGAGTGACCCTCAGCCCGTCGATGTCGACGGTGATCGTTTTGGTTCCTGCCGCGTAAT
>CAZDYO010000308.1:0-4030 GCA_964509555.1 uncultured Acidimicrobiales bacterium | reverse complement strand
GGCCGGAGCCGACCAACGGATCAAGTTCGTCGGACGGCTTCCGGAGGCAGATCTCTCGCAGGCTTACGCCGACGCCACCGCGGTGATCTTCACCCCGCTCAATGAGGACCTCGGTCTTATCACTCTCGAATCTCAGATGTCGGGTACCCCGGTCGTCACCGTCGCCGATTCGGGTGGCCCAACGGAATTGATCGAGCACGGCGTTTCGGGGTTGATCACGCCTCCTGACGAATCGGCGCTTGCTGCCGCTCTCGAGTCCCTTGCCAAGGACACGGCGGCTGCCCGAAGAATGGGAGAGGCTGGGCGGGCCACGGCGTCCAGGGTCACATGGGACAAAGTGATCGATGTGCTCCTCGGTGAGAACGACCCCGTCGACATTCTCGAGATGCCGCGTCGCAAGGTGGTGGTGCTTTCAACTTACCCGGTCGAGCCAGCACGCGGAGGTGGACAGCTTCGGTGTCGTCATCTCTTCGAGCCACTCGGCGCGGATCGTGATGTCGTGCTTGTGTGCATCGGCTTTCCCGGCGACCCTGCCAGCAGACAGGTGGTCGCTCCGGGTGTCAGACAGGTAGTGGTTCCCCGCTCGGACCGCCACGTGAAAGCCGAGTCTGAGGTAGAGGCCAGGGCCGGCATTCCGGTCACCGACATCGCTGCCGCAATGTTCATCGAGAAGACCCCCGAGTATCTCGACGAACTCGCAGCTGCTCTTGATGGCGCCGACCTGGCGATTCTGGCGCAGCCCTATCTACTGCCCGCCCTGCGGATGGTTGATCCCGAGATGCCGTTCATCTACGACTCACAAAATGATGAGGTCACGATGAAGCGTGGCCTGCTACCCCACACGTCTGCCGGTCTTGATCTGGTCGATGTCGTGGCTGCGGTCGAGTCGGCAGCACTTGCTCACGGCACGGTCACCGTTTGCTCTCCCAACGAGCTCGAGGTCTATTCCGGCAGGTCTGACTCGGCACCCACGCTGATACCGAATGGCGCCGATGTGGGTGGAACTCTATTCATGCCGCCTGAGGCTCGTCGGTCGAACCTTGATAGGTGGAGGCACTCGTGGGTCGAGTCCGGCGGCGACTGGTTCGCCCACCTGGCGATCTTCGTGGGTAGCTGGCATCCCCCCAATCTGGACGCGGTCGAGTGGATTCTCGATGCGGCAGGAGGATCACCCGACACGCTGTTCCTGATAGCCGGCAGCCAGTGCGACTATTTCCGCGATCGTGATCTGCCGGACAATGTCGTGATGCGGGGCCGGATCACCGATGCCGAACTGCAACTGTTGCTGGCCACGGCCGATGTTGCGCTCAACCCCATGCGCAAGGGAGCCGGCACCAACCTCAAGATTCTCGAGTACTTCGCTGCCGGTGTGCCGGTGGTTGCCACCGACATCGGCGCTCGTGGCATCGGGGCGGAGTCCGGCTTGCACTATTTCTCGATTTCCGACGGATCCGAACTTGCCGATGTGATCTCGACAGCCACCGATGCCGACCGCGCTTCCGCCGTGGTAGGTGCAGCAAGAGCCCTGGTCGAGGATCGATACGACTGGCGTCTGCTCAGTCGACGTTTCGCCGACGTGGTCGAGTCGTGCATCGCTAGATCGACCAAACCCGGGGATTGTTCGGCGTAGTGGGTCAAGGAGCGCGGCGCTCCGACCGATCGGGAGATTGATGCAAAGTTTCATCCGCCGTGTCTCGATCCTGCTTTCGATGGCGATGCTGGCTGCGATTGCCGCGTTCGCGTCGCCGGCGGTCGGCGGGGGTGGGGCGGGTGCGGCCGGCCCAGCCGCCCCGGCGAGATGGTCGAACCCGCTGCCGGCATGGAACAGAAGTTCGTCGCCGGCGATTGCCGATCTCAACGGGGATGGTTCCAACGATGTGGTCGTGGGCGCCCACGACGGCTACCTGAGGGCCTACCGAGGCGATGGGAGCCTGCTCTGGAAAGCCGCGGCCGTGCCCGGCATCGGGGCTGGATGCAACGCACAGTCCACGCCGACGGCCATCGGTTCGAGTCCTGCGGTGGTGGATCTCGACGGCGACGGACGGGTTGAGGTCATCGTGGGCCTGGGCACCACCTGGGTTCGCAACCAGAACGGCGGTGTGATCGTCCTCGACGGTGCCACCGGCGCCGTCAAGTGGCGCTGGACCGGCGACCGCGACTTCGGCAACACCTGGGACAACCTGCCCACCAACGACGGATGGTGTGAGGCGGTGTTCAGCGCACCGGCCATCGGAGACGTCGACGGCGACGGCCACCCCGACATCGTGTTCGGTGGTTGGGATCAGCGGATCTGGGCGCTCGACCGGTTCGGAAACGCCCTCAGCGGGTTCCCGTTCGCGGCCGACGACACCGTCTGGTCGACAGCAGCGTTGTTCGACTCCGACAACAACGGAGCAGTCGAGATCTACATCGGTGGCGACTCCACCCCCGGCGGATTCTTCGACAACCTGGGCGGGGTGTTCCGCAAATTCGATGCCAGCACCGGCCAGGTGGTGGTTGGGTGGAGCAAGGCCCCCAACGAGGTGATCCAATCGTCGCCGGCGATCGGGGATATCGACGGTGACGGCCGACCCGAAGTTGTGGTCGGCGCCGGCGAGTTCTGGTCGCTCACATGCGCCAACGGCTACCCGTGCAAGCCCGGCGACGGTTCCGACCATGTCAAGGTGTTCGCATGGCACCTCGATGACGGATCGCCCCTGCCGGGATTCCCGGTGTCCACTGGTGGCACCGTGATGGCCAGCCCGGCCCTCGGCGACGTCGACGGCGACGGACTGCCCGAGGTCGTGGTCGGCAGCTACGACGGCTTCGTGTATGCATGGAACGGGGACGGTTCGATTCAATGGAAGGTGTTCCCCGACTGGGCCCATCTGCCGGCAACGAGGATGATCGGTCAGCCGATCATCGCCGATCTCGACGGCGACGGGGGCCAGGACGTCGCTGTCGGCTCGGGTGACGGCATGGCGTTCATCGATGGCCGCACCGGTGCCAGCCTCGACAGTTTCCTCCGATGGGATTTCCGGGCCGGGTTCGCGTGGGCCTACGAGTCGGCTCCGGCGGTGGGCATCCTCAATGGCCGCCGGACAATCGTGTTGAGCGGATTCAACACACCCAATCGAAACGGCTTCATCGCGGCCTACGACCTTCCGGCCAGCAACGCCGTTGACGATTGGCCGATGTTCCACCGCGACGCCCGGCGTACCGGTGCCACAGCCACATCCGGATGTTCGCTGACGACGTTCACCGGCACGTTCTGCGACATTCCGGTCGGGAGTTGGTTCGAGGCGTCCACTGCCTGGATGGTTGCCAACGGCATCACCACTGGTGTCGCCCCCCGCACCTTCGGTCCGGATCTGGCCCTGACCCGGGCCCAGATGGTCACCTTCATGTGGCGCGAGGCCGGGTCACCGGCGGTCGGCTCGAACTCCGGATTCAGCGATGTGAATCCGTTGGCCTACTACGCCCAAGCGGTGACCTGGGCCCGGGTCAACGGCATCACCAACGGCACATCGCCCACAACATTCTCACCGGATCAGGTGGTCACCCGGGGACAACTCGTCACCCTGATCTGGCGTCGTGCCGGGGAACCGGCAGCGTCACCCAACTCCGGGTTCTCCGACGTGCCGGCAGGCGCGTGGTACGCGAAGCCGGTCACATGGGCAAGATCCCGGGGCGTCACCACCGGCACATCGGCCACCACGTTCTCGCCCGATCTTCCGGTGACCCGCGCCCAGGCAGCGACCCTTCTCTACCGCGACGCGACCCTTCCCTGATGCTTCATGATGCCGATCCCGCGGCGAGGCCGTAGGCGTCGACCAGGAGATCAGCGGCGCGTGACCACGTGAGTTCGCCGAGTCTGGCGCGGAGCGCGGCTGAAGGGCGACCTGGGTGATCGACCGTGGCCCGAAGCGCCTCGGCGAACATGTCGGGGTGTCCGGGAGGCACGAGTTCGATCTCATCGCCGACCAGCTCACGTAGAGCGCCGACATCGGTCGCCACCACGGGAACACCGGCCGACAGGGCTTCCAGTGGG
>CAZDYO010000307.1:0-4040 GCA_964509555.1 uncultured Acidimicrobiales bacterium | reverse complement strand
TCGGGCCTACTACCGCGTCCCCAATATCGACCGTGACCTGGTCGCCGGGCTGAACCGGTCCGGCCCTTCCGACAATCGTGATCGACTCGGTTTGAATGCGAAGCCACCCGTAGGGAAGACCGATCACGAGGAGACCGACCACGAGCCCGGCCTTCCATCGTCGGCGGACTCCTGTTGCAACTGTTTGTCCATGTGCGACATCGTCCGCCATGGTCCCAAGCATCCCACACTTGCCAATCGCCAGATTCGGTTTGGAGGTTCAAACAGCGTTTCTGGTGCCCACAGGTCGGAATGAATGGGACCCCCTGGTCCGCCACACAAAGGTGAAACATCATGCACGACACCAGGGACCAAACGCTCGGCTTTGTCGGAGCGGTGGACGGAGGCAATGCTGTTGTGGGCGATCATGGTGAGCGTGTTGTCTGACATTTGGTTCTCAGGACCATCCACCGTCGAGAGCTATCCCGGAATCGATCAGGTGGGCGATCACAGAGGTTTTGCCAGCGGCGAGTAGTTGCGGGTCCTTCGCCTCGAGCACGAGTGCATCGCCTTCTCCGACCAGGTCGAAGGGCCGCTGCCACTTGCCGAGATTGGCGAGGATCATCGGGGAATCTGCTTCTGTGACCGACATTGCGTCCACGAGGAGAACCTCCACCCCGCTGCCGTCTTTGGGCAGTGCGGCATGAATAGACACCGATCCAATGGGAGTAGCGCCCGCGAGAACCGCACATTCTGGTCCCCATGCCTCTGCCACTCGTGTGCAGACAGACACATCGGTGAAGCGCCACGTCTGGGGCACCTTCAGCACGACAGTCGCCGGAACGTGTCTGTCGAGCACGGCTCGAGGAGTTGATCCGGTGATGTCGATGACTCGTCGATCGAGTGGGCGAGAGTTCCAATTGCGCTCCACCACCGACTCGCGATGGTCGGCTTCGAATTGGGTGTGATCCCGGAAGTAGCGGGTGACGTCTCCTCCGTCTCTTGTTGCCAACAAGAACGCGCCCAGCGACGTTTCTGTCGCTCCGGTGATGGAGTTGTAGTCCAACAGCAATTGTGCGGCGCTTCTCATCCGGCCACATGAGCTGATGTCGTCGATACCCGATGCTGCGACTGTCCCGTCGGCAAACACTGCGAACATGGCTTCGTCGGCTCCCCAGGCGGTGTCCCACGACGGAGTTCGGCCGGGCCTGGCCGGGTCTGGTGCGAACGCCAATGAGAACAGCGCGATCCAAACGGGCTGTTCGGCGAGGCCGGCCCAGCGATCAATCGAAGGGGCAGTGAAATCACCAAGCAAAACGAAACGGGGTGCCGTTGCACCATCTGGAAGAACAGCGACGGACCAGCCCGACACGTCGATGTAGCTGTCACCCAACCTGCTGAGAATATTCGAGCCGTCGAAGGAGGGGGCCGACGACATCGGTTGCAACACGACCGGCCGGTCCGTCCAAGTGATCATCAACGACTGCTCGGCAAGGGTGGGGCCCATGACTGCGTCGCCGTCACCCTGCGCCGGAGCCGGGCAGTTCGCATAGTCGAACCGCTCGTGTTGCTGCCATGTGGAAGTCGAAACATCCGGTTGCCGGGCGATCGGAACGTGTGGTTTCTCGGTGGTCAGGCCGGCGGAGGCTGGGTCGCCGCTCGGGCCGCACGCAGCTGCCATCAAGACGATCAAGAGAGCCAGACCGGCCAAACGCCGGGAGTCAGATCGGTGGGTGTCGCGTTCGGTCAAGATGGGCTCCTCGCCAGAGTCGCTCTGGGGCGCCCAATCCAGTGGTTGGCCTATGCAGGGGCCCAACTCAGGATCATGCTGGTGCGGTCTCCGGTCTCGATAACTGTGACGGTGCTGAACACCTCTGAGTTCCGGGCCATTATGAACGAGCCGCTGTCGTCGATGGTGAGTCCCTGGTCCTTGTAGAACGCCCTGATGGCATCGGCGGTCTGCTGGGCTTTGGAGGCGTCCATCGAGATCTGGATTACATAGTTGGGCACGCCCGGCGACTCGAAATTCTGGACCGAGTCGATTTGGGCCCAATCGGGAACAGGCAGCGGGAAATCGCTCGGCACGTTGGGGTTCGGATTAGCCACGGTGGGAGCGCCGCCAGAATTGTCGGCCTGCTGGGCCACCGACGTGGGAGCCGCTGCTGTACCGGTGGTGCCTGCAGCGTTGCTTCCGAGGTCGGAAAGCGACGAGCCGCCTCCACTGCATGCTCCCGCAAGAATCGCCACGAACCCGATCGTTGCCACCAACTTCTTCATCGTTGCCCCATTTCCTGTGATGCGGCCAACATAGCTTTCAACCAGACGCTGCGGTGATGCGGCACTGCGGTGATCTCGCGGCCGAGTGGAGCCTGTCGGCTACTCTCGCTCCGATGAGACGGTTGGCGGTGGGTCTTGCGACGATGGCGCTCGTGGCCACTGGTTGCGCCGGCACGACCGGTGTCGCCGACACGGGCTCCGCCCCGACCGTGCTTGCCACAACCGTGCCCACCGGGTCCGGATCGGCCACCACCACCAGTGTGACCGACGCGCCGCCCACTACTGACCCGTCTCCTGGCCGGGAGATCCCTGCAGCGGGGGAGTGGGTCACTTCCATACCGGTCTTCGAGTCCGACGGATACAGCAACGCCGTGGAGCCGACCCTGCCGAGGGTCGACATACTCACCAGCGCCGCCGGTGCCTACTGGGCCGCCGGCTCGATAGGCGGTCACCCCACGATCTGGCGCAGCGATGATCTCATCGACTTCAAAGTGGTCTACTTCGACGACTGGGAACCGTCGCCGCGATGGATCCGCTTCTCGAGCCTCATCGAGTTCGAGGGCAAGGTGCTCGCCGGAGGTTCGGGCAGGGGCGACGGCAACGTCGAACGCAGTTATCTGCTGGTCTCCTCCGACAGCGGCGAGACCTGGACCGACATCGACGACCCCGTGCTGTCCACGCCGTTTCAGCGCCTCGACGGACTCGTCGCCTCCGGAGGCGCGCTACTGCTCGACGTGGTCAACGACGAATGCTGCAGCACGCCCGGATGGCAACCGGTGCGCACTGTCGATCTGCAGTCGTTCGACCCGATGATTCTTCCCGAGTCGACAGCCGAGACGTGGGGATCATTCATCGGTGACGGCATCGGCACGGTGTGGGTCGTCGCCCGAATTGGCGAGGGCGACTCGGCACAGGCCATTTGGTCGTCGACCGACGGCGGCAGTTCCTGGGTGCGCTCTGGTGCCGAAGTCAACTTTGCGCGGGGTATGGCCGCGGTCGATGGCTCGTTGATGCTGATCCCGAGCACCGAGGGCTACGACATGGTCTCCGGGCCCGGTTCCACTGAGCCGCTCCATCTGATTCGCATAGCCGACGGCTCATGGTCGACCCTGGATGACGACGTTGGCCAGTGGGGCGACGGTCCGGCGTCGCTGTTCGGTATCAACGACCCCGACACGGGAAGGTTCTACGGGATTGCTCGCCGAGCGATACGAGCCAACGCCCACTACTGCCTCGACGACGTCGACACCTGCGCCCAGCCCGAAATGGCTCTTGTCACCAGCGCCGATGGAGTCGACTGGTTCGATGTGGTCGGACCCGAACTGCGGCCCCGCCATTCGAAGCCGTTCATGACTGTCGACGGTCGGATCGCGATTTGGTCGTGGCCGTTCGACGGCAACACCAACGATCTCCCCACCGTGTCCCGCTGGGTCGGTGACCCAATCCCACCTCTTGTTGATCCCGCCGGATACCCGCCGCCGGTCGCGCCCGTGCCGCTATTCGACCCTGCGGAAGGTCTCCCGGTTGGCACCGAGCGTCGCATCGTCTGGGGTCTCGGCCCCTGCGGCGGATTGTTCATCGATGGGATCTCGTGGGGGTCCGCCGGACCACCCGACACGACCGGCTGGCCGATCCGCAAGGTGGAGATCAGCGATGGCCCATCAGCGGTTGCATACGGGCGGGTGACGCGGCTGGCCGAGGATTCGATCCGCTTCACGGTCGAGGGCACCGATGCGGCAGTGGATCTCGCACCGGTCACCAGCGACGGCCCCTACTGCGGCTAG
>CAZDYO010000306.1:0-4049 GCA_964509555.1 uncultured Acidimicrobiales bacterium | reverse complement strand
GTGTCCTGGGCCAAGGCCGGGGATGCGAAAACCATCAACATAGATGTCACGGTGAGTGATGCGAACAAGCGATGCTTCAGCGCGGTACGCCTCCGGTGGCCGGCTTCGGCATCCGTGTATCTGTGGTCGAGCGGATCGGGTCCCATTGCTCTCATCAATCGGCCCTTCAACTCCCCGCTGTAGAGATTCGCCCCGGGACCGGCACAGACGCGACATTGGACCCACGACTCCGGACACAGGTCATCTGGAAACAGTGACCATCGTCATCACACAGCAGGGCTGGCAGGCCCGTTCACTCGTTGTGGGATTGCGCCGATCGAATACGTGTGATCACCGCCACACATCCCGACGCGGGAGCCCCCACCGGACGTTTGCACCTCTCGGCACGCGTGCAGCAACTGCGCTCCGACTCGCTTGTTCGCAACAGCATCCTGTTGGTGACCACCAATGTCATCAACGCCGGCGTCGGGTATCTCTACTGGATGGTGGCGGCTCGTCTGTTCGAGGATGAGGTGGTGGGCCGGGCCACGGCCGTCATCGCGGCGATGAATCTGACCGCCCTCGTCTCCAACCTCGGCCTCGGCACCTCGCTGGTGCAACACCTGTCGTCACGTCGTACCGAGGAGAGCTGGACGAGGTATGTCTCGGCCGTGTTCCTGCTCGGGTTCGGTGCGGCGTTGACGGCAGGTACGGCTGTTGCCCTGATGTTGCCCCGCGTGATCGGGGCGTTCGGACCGGTGATGAACTGGCCGACTCGGATCATCTTCGTGGTCGGAGCCGTGTCGTGGGTCATGTCGGGGCTGGTCGACAAGATGTTCGTTGCCGAGCGTCGCGCTGACGGGATGCTGGCCAGAAATTCGATGTTTGCCGTCGGCAAGCTTCTGCTGATCATCCCCGTCGGGCTGTCCTCATTCGGCAACGAGCGGTGGCTCGTTGGTTCATGGGTGCTGGGGTCGATCCTGTCCGTGTCGGCCGCCATCGTGTTCGTGGTCCCGAGGATCGGTCGACAGATTCGGATTCGCACGGCCGGTACCGGTACCGGTACCGAAGTGAAGTCGATATTCGTGTCGACGCTCGGTCATCATCTGGCCAACCTCGGGGGAGAGTTCCCGATGTATCTGCTACCGGTGATCGTGATCAGCCGGGCGGGTGACGCGGCATCGGCCTACTTCTACGTCACCTGGATGGTCGGTTCCATATTCTTCACCGTGTCATCGGCGGCGTCTTCGTCACTGTTCGCCGAGGGATCCCACTCGCCCGAGCAGTCCGCCCACCAGTTCCGCAGGGCGCTGGTGTTGATCGGGATGATCCTGACACCGGTCGCACTGGCCATGGTGGTCATGGGGCGGCCGATCCTCGGCCTGTTCGGATCCCAATACTCCGACGCCGGCTACAGCCTGCTGCTGCTGCTGGTCGTGTCGGCGGTGCCTGACGCCCTCACAAATGTGTGGGTCGCCCGCTGGCGTGTCCTTGGATGGATATCACAGACCGCGATCGCCAATGTCGGTATGGCGGTGATCGCGCTCGCGTTCACCTGGTGGCAGGTGCCGAACATGGGCATCGCTGCCGCTGGATGGGGATGGATCATTTCCCAGAGCCTCGGGACCATCTACACCCTGATGGTCGAGGCCTGGCATTGGTGGAAAGGCGGCCGGGTGATCGCATCGGCGGCACCGCTGCCCGCCCGCACCGACCGGATGGAACAGATCGTATGAGAATCCTGACATTGGCCGAGTTCTACCCACCAGTGATCGGTGGCCTGGAGAAACACGCCCAACGCCTGAGCCACGAGCTTCGTAGAATCGGCCACGACGTGGAGGTGGCCACGCTGGCCGGCCCCGGCGATCCCATGGTGAGCGATGACGACGGCATACGCGTGAACCACATGGGTGGATGGCGCCGGGTGCTGAATCGCTTCTATGAGGACGGTGGGCGGGGATTTCATCCGACCATGCCCGACCCGGGGATCAGGAAGGAACTCGACAGGATCGTCGACCGTTTCAAGCCTGACATCGTTCATGTCCACGGTTGGGTCATCTACAGCGCGCTGACCCGTCGTCGCCGGGATGAGCACGCGGTGGTGGTGACCATGCACGATTTCGGACTGCCGTGTCCGAAACGCAATTTCCTTCATCACGAGACCGATCTCTGCACCGGTCCCGGGGTGATGAAGTGTTACCGGTGCGCATTGCCCCACTACGGACTGGTCAAGGGGATCGGGCTCACCACCGGGATGAAGCTGAACACCCGCCTGAACGCGCGAGCAGATCGCTTCGTGGGTGTGTCCTCGGCGGTTCGCGACGCGGTGATCGGTTCGGGTGTCAACCGGGGCGTCCCGGTCGAGGTGGTCCCGAATTTTTTCGATCCCTCCGGTGCCACCGCCGCGGTCGACGCACCCCGACCCGACTGCGTGCCCGCCAATGGCGAGTACGTGCTGTTCGTGGGGGCCCTCAACGAGTTCAAGGGTGTGCACATGCTCTGCGACATATGGCGGGAGCGCCGTCCGAACGCACCTCTTGTTCTTCTTGGCAACCCGCGGGCCGACACACCTGATCCCGAATCGTTGCCAGATGGGGTCACCATGGTGCAGAACGTCCCCCACCCCGACGTGATGGCCGCGTTCGCCAATTGCACGGTGGCCGTGTCGCCTTCGCTCGGCCCTGATGCCTGTCCCACAACTGCCCTCGAGGCCATGGCCCTCGGCAAGCCGGTGATCGGGACCAACATCGGTGGGATCCCGGATCTCGTCCTCGATGGCAGGACCGGGACGGTTGTGGAGCCTCGCGACAAGGCGGCCCTGGCCGACGCAATCGATGAACTTCTCGCATCCCCGGCACTCGCCGGGCAACTCGGTGCGGCGGGCCGGGACCATTCGACGGCTTTCACCGTGGAGGCCGTGGCCCGACGCCTCGAAGGCACCTACGACCGGGCGATCAATCGCCGACGCAATGGTGGCCGGGAACCGGACACGGCCGGCCGGTTCACCGAGACCAATCCGAGTCCCCGTGTCCACCCGGAACAACTTTCTCAACCAGTTCCGACTACAACCCCCAGAGGATGAGCCATGGCAGCTGTAGTGACACCCATCAGCAGCGACGACACGCCCGTCGAATCGGTATCTGAACCGACCGTCGGCCGTCCGACATCGGTGAGCGTGATCATCTGCGCCTACACCGAGGAGCGATGGTCGGACATTGAACGCGGGATCGAGTCGCTCTATTTGCAGACCAGACCACCCGAGCAGTTGGTGCTGGTCATAGACCACAATGACGAACTGCTGAAGCGGGCCGCAGACCGTTTCGTGTCCCGGCCGGGGATGCGCATCGATGTGATCGCCAACACCCTTCAACGGGGATTGTCGGGTGCCCGCAACACCGGGGTGGAATGGTGCCGGGGCGACGTGGTGGCGTTCCTCGACGATGACGCCCAAGCCGGTGACCGATACTGGATCGCCACGATGCTCGAGGACTACTCCGACCCGAACGTGGCCGGAGTGGGCGGTGGAGCCGTCCCGAACTGGGATGGGGTGCGCAAGCCGGGATGGTTCCCGGACGAGTTCGGATGGGTGATCGGCTGCACCTACACCGGAATGCCCACCGAGATACAAGAGGTACGCAACTTCATCGGCTGCAACATGTCGTTTCGCCGTGAGGTATTCGAACAAATCGGCGGGTTCACCGATGGGATAGGAAGGGTCGGAAAGAAGCCGGTTGGATGCGAGGAGACCGAGTTCTGCATCAGACTTCGACAGAGGTACCCGTTGGCCAGGCTCATCTTCGACCCCGATCTCGAGGTGTACCACCGGGTGTCGCCTGACCGGCGGGAGTTTCGCTACTTCAGATCGCGATGCTGGAGCGAGGGAATCTCGAAGGCGGTCGTGGCCAGGAATGTCGGAGCCCAGGATGGGCTGGAGTCCGAACGCAACTATTCCACTCGGGTGCTCCCTCGGGGAGTTCTGCGGGGGATCAGCGACGGATTGAGGGGCCGACCGGACGGGCTCCGTCGGGCCGGTGCCGTGGTTCTCGGTCTGGTGTGGACCACCGCCGGTT
>CAZDYO010000305.1:0-4061 GCA_964509555.1 uncultured Acidimicrobiales bacterium | reverse complement strand
GATGTCGTGACGGGAATCGCCGACCATCATCGTGGCCGACGGGGCCACCCCGAGTGCCCCGGCGCTGCCCGACACCATGCCCGGGCCCGGCTTGGCTCCATGACCGGAGTCGTAGCCGACGATCGAGGCGAAATAGTCCGACCAACCCAGGCTCGCCACTTGGCGCACCGCGGATTCCTCGGAGTCGTTGGTTGCCAACCCCACCGGCACTCCGGCGCGTTGAAGCTTCTCGAGGAGCTCCTCGGCACCTTCCACGCCCACGACCGTGGTGTCGATGATCTCCGCGAACTTCTGCTCCATCTCGTGAAGGAACCCGGGGTCGGATGGATCCCTGCCGAACCACGGGGCCAGACATGCCGCGACCTCAGCGTTGGAATCGGCCACCACCGGTGAGGTCTCCAGCAGGGTCCCGGAGGTGAGATCGAAGCCGACGGAGTCGGCCGCCCCCTCGAGAACACCGCGGTCGTCTCCGCACATTTCCCGAAGGAATCTCTCGACCACCGGATCCCAGGTACGGTGAAAATCGACGAGGGTGCCGTCCTTGTCGAACACGACTGCGGCCACACCGTCGATGGTCGGATTGTCCATGGGAGTCGACACTACCCATGGCCGACGCGTCGGTGGATCGGGTGGCCGAAATGTACGGAGAAATATCCCCTCGCCGAAACATGACCAGATTGGTAAGGTTTCGACTTAGAGAGACCTTCCGACACCCGAGGACCACCCATGTTCGACCTGCTACCCCAACGAATCCCCTGGTACGTGGTCGGGCCGGGCCTCGGCCTGCTTATCGTGGCCCTCTTCGCGGTCGCCAACCAACCGTTGGGGGCCAGCGGAGCCTACGTCCACACCAGCGGCCTGCTCCGACGAGGGCGCGACATCGTGGTGTGGCGGGTCTGGTACTTCGTGGGCATGTTCGCGGGCGGGCTTCTCGTCACTCGCGTGCTCACCACCGACAACCACGCCATCCGATCGGGCTACGACAGCCTGCGTGGGGAGTTTCCCCTGTGGGCGGTAATCCCACTCGTGTTCGGGGGTGCCACCCTCCTCGGCTTCGGAGCCGGCATGGCCGGTGGATGCACCTCGGGTCACGGACTCTGTGGCACTGCCCAACGGTCCCCCGCCAGTGCCGCCGTCACCATCACATTCCTCACCACCGCGATCATCACCACCTACGCCCTGCACGTCGCCACCGGAGGATCACTGTGAAGCTCAACATCACCGGCCTCGGTATCGGGATTCTCTTCGGTGGTCTGCTCGCCGGCGCCCAACTCCACGAATACGACACCATTCACGCCATGCTCCGGCTGCAGGAGGCCGACGTCTACCTGCTGATGGCATCGGCCATCGCCGTGTCGGCGCCCCTGCTCTGGATCCTCGAGCGGCGCAACCACAACACGCTGTTCGGTGGTCGGATAGCGCTGTCCCGTTCGATGCCGCAACGCCACCACGTCAAGGGTGGGGCCCTATTCGGTATCGGCTGGGCCGTGGCCGGCACCTGCCCCGCGCCGGCACTCGTGATGCTGTCATCCGGAGCTTTGTTGGGCCTCGTGGCCATCGCCGGGATATTTCTTGGGCTTCACCTCAACACGCTCGCCGCCACCCGAGCTGGCCAGGCGATCACCATCGGAGACGGCGAACACCGGGAGCTCGTCGGCGCCGACTGACATCCGCCCGCCTGCCGCAGGCTGTTGCTCAGGTATCACCGGCGATCATCGCCCGCATGAACTCGTCATAGCCCACCGGGTCAGAGGTGGCCACGTCGAAGATCATCCTCGCGTCGGGGGTCGGGAACGACATGCGTTCGCGCGCCGCGACCGCTGCGTGGATCGCATCGGCCACATCATCGGGGTCGGCTTCGGTTCCGGTGGTCCGGCGTGAGCGGATCCGTGAATGGTCGCCGAGCATGTGGGCCTCGATGTTGGTCTTGACAAACGACGGGCACACCACAGTGACCGACACACCATCATCAACCAGCTCGGCCCGCAACGTGTCGAAGAACCCGTGAAGTGCGTGTTTCGATGCCGCGTAGGCGCTGCGCAGCGAGAGCGGCGCGAAACCGGCCACGCTCGACATCACCGCGATGCGTCCCTGCCTCGCCCGAAGCGACGGGAGAAAGGCGGCAGTGCAGTAGACAGTGCCAAACAGGTTGATGTCGATCACCCGGCGAAACACGTCGAGGTCCATGTCGGCGAAGGCGTTCATGTGGCTCACACCGGCATTGTTGATGAGGACATCGATTCCGCCCCAGCGGGCGATAACAGCCGCAGCAGCGTCCTCACAGGCATCCTCCGACGTGACATCACACCCGACCGTCATCACCATCCCACCGCTACCGAGAGCCTCGGTCATGGCCCCGAGTCCGGACTCGTCGATGTCGAGTAGCGCCACGCGGGCCCCGTCCCGGCGGTAGCGACGGGCCAGCGCACCACCGATCCCACCCGCCGCGCCGGTGATCACCACGACCTCTGCGTCTGTCTTCATCACGGCCTCATTTCCGGTTGCTCACCACACTGGCCATTGGATCGCGCAATCATGTGCCATGACCAATCCACCGGACATTGACTGGGCTGAACTCACGGCCAAGGCCAGCGAGGCCGCCTCCCACGCCTACGCGCCCTACTCGGAGTTCCCCGTCGGTGCCGCCGGCCTGGTCGACGACGGCCGAATAGTGTGCGGATGCAACGTGGAGAACGCGTCCTACGGGATGACGTTGTGTGCCGAGTGCGGCATGGTGTCAGATCTCCATCTCAGCGGAGGGGGACGCCTGGTGGCGATGGTGGCGACCAACCCCGAAGGTGAGCGTTTGTCGCCGTGCGGGCGTTGTCGGCAGCTTCTTCAGGAGGTTGGTGGCGCCGAACTTCTGATCGACACGTCCAAGGGTCCCCGGCGACTGCGCGAGTTGCTGGTCGACGCGTTCGGCCCCGACGACCTCGACACCCGGAACGGCTGACCCCGATGGAAATGGTCGACCTGATCAGGACCAAGCGTGATGGTGGTCGGCTGTCCGACGACCAGATCCGGTGGTTCATCGAACATTTCGCCTCCGGCGACATCGGCGACGAGCAGGCGGCGGCGATGACCATGGCCATCTGGTTCAACGGGATGGAACCCGATGAGCTCAATGTCTGGACCCAGGCGATGATCGACTCGGGTGAGACCCTTGACCTCTCCGGGGTCGGCCGTCCGACCGTCGACAAACACTCGACCGGAGGCGTGGGCGACAAGGTCTCCCTGATTCTGGTGCCGTTGGTCGCTGCCTGCGGCGCGGCGGTTCCCCAATTGTCGGGCCGGGGTCTCGGCCACACCGGAGGCACGCTCGACAAACTCGAGTCGATTGCCGGATGGAAACCCGACCTGAGCCCCTCCGCAATGGTGGCCCAACTGCGCGACGTGGGTGGGATCATCGCCGGCGCCACCGCCGACATCGCCCCGGCAGATCGGCGCATGTACGCCCTCAGGGATGTCACCTCAACCGTCGACTCGATCCCGCTGATAGCCAGCTCGATCATGTCGAAGAAGATCGCCGAGGGCACCGACGCACTGGTGCTCGACGTGAAGTTCGGTTCGGGGGCCTTTCTGCGGGAACTCGGCACCGCCCGCGAGGCCGCCCAGACCATGGTTCGCATCGGCAACGATCACGGGGTACGAACGAGTGCCCTGCTCACCAACATGGACACCGTGCTGGGCCGCGCCGCGGGCAACGCCGTGGAGGTTCAGGAATCGATCGATGTCCTCGAGGGTGGAGGCCCCGACGACCTGGTCGAGGTCACCCTGGCCCTGGCCGGCGAGATGGTGTCTCTGGCCGGTCTCAACGCTGATCCGGCCGCGGTGCTGGCATCAGGAGCTGCCAAGGAGGTATGGGACAAGATGATCGCCGCCCAGGGAGGCGATCTGTCGAAGGGTCTGCCCGAGGCATCCCACCGCCGCACCCTCGATGCCGACGAGTCGGGCTATGTCCGCCGCGTCGACGCCATGTCGGTCGGTGTGGCCGCATGGCGTCTGGGTGCCGGTCGCTCCCGCAAGGAGGACCCGGTGAGTCCGGTGGCCGGGGTGATCTG
>CAZDYO010000304.1:0-4063 GCA_964509555.1 uncultured Acidimicrobiales bacterium | reverse complement strand
AGCTTGGGTAGCGGAGCCGAATGATAGACCGGATCCACCAGGAGGATCATTCGCAGCCAGCGACCTCACCGCGGGTAGTTTCGCCGCATGCCTCTCGACGTAGATGCCGTGCGAGCCGACACACCCGGTTGCGAGTCGGTCATCCACCTCAACAATGCGGGTTCGAGCCTGCCGCCCACCCCTGTGCTCGAGTGCGTGGTCGACTATCTAAGGGCCGAGGCGGTGATGGGCGGATACGAGATCGCCGAGGATCGTGCCGACGATCTGGGTGCGGTATACCGCTCGGCGGCCAGCCTCTTTGGTGGACATCCGGACAACTGGGCGTTCGTTGAGTCGGCGACCCGCGCATGGAACGCGGCGTTCACCGCGCTGAGGTTCCGGCCCGGTGATCGCGTGCTCACGACCAAGGCCGAGTACCCGAGCAACATGGCCGGATTGTTGCGGGCCCGGGAGATTCAGGGGGTTGAGGTCTCTGTCGTCCCCGACGACGCCCACGGTCAGGTCGACGTGGCTGCCCTGGAGTCGATGCTCGACGATCGAACCCGACTCGTGTCGTTGACCCACGTTCCGACCCAAGGCGGTCTGGTGAACCCGGCGGAGAGGGTCGGTGAGATCCTGCGTGACACACCGATTCTGTATCAGCTCGACGCCTGCCAGTCGGTGGGCCAGATGCCGGTCGACGTGGCGGACATCGGCTGCGACATTCTCTCATTTACGGGCCGGAAGTTTCTTCGCGGCCCTCGTGGAACCGGGATGGTGTGGGCCAGCGACGCCGCGCTCGGCCAGATGGGCAACCCCGCCGGGGTCGATTCGGAGGGGTCCACATGGATTGAACCGATGGAGATCGTTCCCTTGCCGAACGCCAAGCGGTTCGAGCCCTACGAGGTCTTCTACGCCGGCAAGGTCGGCTTGGCCAAAGCGATCGACTACGCGGCCGAGATCGGTATCGACGACATCGCCGCACGGATAGCGATGCTCTCCACCCGACTCCGATCCGCGCTCGACGAGTTGGCAGGGGTGACGGTGCGCGACAAGGGGCTTCACAAGTCGGCGATCGTGACCTTCACCGTCGCCGGCCATGAGCCTTCGGTAGTGCGCCGCCGACTGCGTGGGATGTCGATCAACGTCTCGACATCCACCCAGAACTCGGCCCGCCTCGACTTCCCCGAGCGCAATGTCGACCAGGTGGTGAGGGCCTCTGTCCACTACTTCAACACCGAGGCCGAGGTCGACGCGCTGGTGGACGCGATCTCGAACCTTCGCTGATCAACTGCATGCCAGAAACCGGGCGATCATGCCGCCGGCTCTCTCTTCAGCCCGAGACTCGGGATGAGGATCTGATGATCGTCGCTGTCGAAGGCGGCGTATTGGAGCCACCCGGGTGATGGGATGTCGAGCACCTCTATCAACGTACGGACCGCTGTGAACGCGACATTGGCGTGGTTGACCGGCGCGGCCCACTCCCGGTAGTGGTTCGGGGAGCCGTCGGGATCGGCGGTTGGGGGCACGCCCGGACCCGACGTGGGGTCGTTCCATCCGAACGACCGCAGGATCAGCAGGTCTTCATCTGAGTGACGATGGGCATCATCGAGGTAGGTGTTGCTGACGGTTTCGGCACGCATCCCGAACGATCCCTGAGCCGAGAACTGCACGTATCGATTGTCGGACTTGGAACTGAGGATGAGGTACTGATCTTCCTCCATGACCGAGAGGGCTTCGGCCAGACGTTCCACGAACGGGCACCAGTCCTTGGACGGCTGCGGATGTTGGTTGACGAGGTTGTGGTCTGACACGGTGGGGGCTCCTTCGCTGGTGGTGGCGGGGGGTCCCGCACCTACTGTGTCGGGCCCGACCGTGACGCGGGCGTCGGATGGCGATGCTGCTAGGGGTGGGGGAGGCTCTTACGGAACCACGAAACGGCAAAGGCAACCACCATCGTGGTCTCCAGCCAGAGCAACCATCCGAGGTCGGCGGCATTGCTGATGGCAGCCAGTGCGATGCAACCCAGCATCACCCATCCCGAGATGCGGTAGACGGCGTTTGCCGCTGCGTGGTTCCTGTCGGTTCCCGGGTCATTTCGCACGAATCGCGTCAGGTTGGCCCGCCACCCTTCGGGGCTGCCATGCACCCGGGTGAAGTATGCGAGCGACAGCACTGAGAGCAAGCCGAACAGCCCGGCCGCGGCGACGAGATGGATGAATGCCACCCACTTCGATCCGACATCAGCTGTCGAATGGTCACTGGCGGTGGGGAACAGGGCGATGGAGACCGCCATCACCCCGGCGAGAGAGGTGATGGTGCGATCGTGTTCGAACCCCGGTCGTGGGCGGGTCTGGTAGCTGAGCAACACCACACCGATCGCCCACAGCACACCGACGAACACGTCGCCGGTGCGGCCGTAGTAGTAGCTGCTGAGAGATCCGCGTAGACCCTGGCCGTCGATTGCCCAGTCGCCACCCACCACCACGATCGGCATCGACACCGCCAACGCCCCGACCAGCAACAGGAGTCTGCGATACGCCGCGATGAGAGCCTGCTCTTCGGGACTCTTGCCTGTTGTTGAGTCTGGGTCGTTCACTCGTCTCCCCTCGTCAGGCCCCTGTGTTACACCATCCGCGGCCCTCAATGCCTGGGTCCGGCGCGCTCACGCGCATCACCAATGCCGAGGCGCGGCCGAGTCAGCCGAACGCGATACCGCTCACGATCAGCGCGATGATCGACTCCGCTCGAAGCCATGGCAACTACGTTTGGTGGAACGTGAGCGAAGGAGTCATTGATGGCTTGGGAAGACCTCTACCGGCGGGCGATCGGACTGCGAAGGGCATCGCTCTATGTGAACGTGACCGCGCTTGTATTTGCCTTCTGGTCCATGATCGTGGCCGTTTCAGTAGTTCGCCAATTGGACGCCGTGAGCGAATCTCTTTCGGGCGGTGACAGTGGGATCGTCGGCTTTACGGGAGCGTTTTCCCCGGCTCCGAAGTTCGTTGACTATGCAACCGGTGTCTCTGTGTCGATCATGACCTACGCGATCATCAGCGTGCTCCTCTTCGCGACGGGCTACGTGTTGAAGGCGTTGGGTCTCATGGCCGAGATCGGTGTCCTCGATCTCGATCTGGGGCTTGAATCCGACGAAGAAGTCGACGCCACCCCAGACTGACCGTAGAGGATCGAGTACCTGGTTCGGGGCGGACGGAGCCCCACCGCTGCGGTCAGCGCCGCCGGGTCCGTCGATCGTGGTCCGGCAGTTGCCTGTTGTCTACTCAACCGGGGGTCGAGAGGCTCGGTGTGGGTTGTGATGGCCCGGGGCCGGGTTGAGTGTCAACGGGCGAGTCGAAAAGGAGCGACAGGGCAAAAGCGACAGGGATGGTCAGCGCCGTGAGAAAGTACAGGAACAGTCGTAGTCGCTTGTAATGGGCATCTCGCCGGCGTCCGCCCGGCCGTGTCAGAGGCCTGGTCGGCGGGGTCTCGGTCAGAAGACGGTCGTACCTCGCGGCCGCTTCGGGCCTCGTGCCGGGAGCATGGGGGCGGTGGCGGTTGGCCTCATACTCCATCGGTGTGACCATCTGATGCACCCACTCGATTCCGTATGTCAGACGATTTGGGCTTTCGCTCTTGTCTGCCCATCATGTGCTGTCGGCCCCCCGTGGTCAACTGTCAGACCCGGGGGTGTTCAGTCCTCATTTTCCAGTTGGCGATCAAGGGTGACGATTTCGGTGGGGGTGGGGAGATTGTGGTTGTCATACTCGCAGCGTGCACAACGTGCTACGGAAGCTATCCCGCGACCACACGCGGGCTGGGGCTCACTCTCCCGCGTCTCGATGATCGGTGGAGCGCTGCCGTGAGGTTCGATACTGTCGATTACAGCCCCGCGGGTGTGGGTCGTTGACCTGCGGCGATGGACACAATGGGGTCTCGTGTTGGGAACGGGGATGGTTCCAGTGGAAGCCTCCGCCTTCGCTTAGCCTCAATCCACCGATCGGTTTCGGGTGAGGTTGTTTTGGTGGGCTGGGTGTCAACGGCCAGTTGGTTCTGAACGTTGGCGGCCAGCAGAACTGCGCGCTGG
>CAZDYO010000303.1:0-4069 GCA_964509555.1 uncultured Acidimicrobiales bacterium | reverse complement strand
CTGACAGGCCGTCGAGGTAGCGGTTGCCGTCGGTGTCGTGGATGTAGCAGCCATCGCCGCGATCCATGACGATGAGGTCATCGCTTTGCCACGCCATGCCCTTGGTGAAGTGGGGCACCATGTGAGCCTGGGCCCGGGCCCTGAATTCGTTCATGGACGCAAGCTAGCACCGGCGAGTTAGAGGGTCTAGCAATATTGCTATCTTGACTAACCCGCGGGTCGCACCGACATATCGACGACCAGTTTGCCGTACACCTTGCGATCAGCCATGTCCTGCAGCGCCTGTGCTGCCTGAGCGAAGGCCACCGGCGGATACAACGCCGGCTTGACCTTCCCCTGCGCGGCCAGGTCGAAGATCGCATTCATCTGGGTCTGCAAACCGGCCGGGTCGCGCATCAGTGAAGCACCCCAGTGGACGCCCACGATCGAGTAGTTCTTCAACAACGCATGGTTGGTGGGAGCCTGCGCGATTCCCCCGACAAACCCGATGATCAGGAGCCTGCCGTCCCACGCCATGCAGCGCCTCACCTTGTGGAATGCATCCCCACCCACCGCGTCGAATGCGACATCAACTCCCCCGCCCGACATGTCGCGCACCACGTCCACCCAGTCCGGGTGGGCGAGATGGTCGACCACGTGGTCGACACCGAGCGAGCGCACGAGATCGGCCTTCTCAACACCGCCGACCACCGTAATGGGAATGGCGCCGGCGGCCAGCGCCAGTTGGATGCAGGCCGTACCCGTTCCCCCGGCCGCGCCGGTGATCAGGATGGTCTCGCCGGGCTGGATTCGGGCACGGTTGTGGAGCGCGAACCATGTGGTGCAGTAATTGACGGGTATGGCGGCGGCCTCCGCGGCAGTCAACGCCTCGGTGGGGTAAGCAAACAGCGAGCCGACGGGAACGACGTTCCGCTCACTGAGCCCGCCACCGAGCATCGTGACAGCCGTGCCGATCTCAATACCGTCGACCCCCTCACCCAGGGCCGCGACAACACCGGCTGTCTCCCCACCGGGCGTGTTCGGGAACCGGGTGGGTACCTGGTACTCGCCACGGCAGGTGAGCACGTCGGGGAATGTGAGGCCCACGGCAGTGGTCTCGACCAGGACCTCGCCGGGCCCGGGCTCGGGGCTGTCCACCTCTTCGAGAGCGAGAACGTCGATGGGGTTGCCGAGTTCGTGTGACTGCCAGATGCGCATGGGGCGAAGTTAACGCCCGGCGGGGCCGGTGTCAGGCCCGCAGTGACACGCCCTGCTGCTTGGCGACCATGTCGATGCACGCCTGCCTGGCTGAGGCCACCTCGGCGTCGGTGAGGGTGTGGTCGGTGGCCTGGAACCTGAGTCCGAAGGTGAGGCTTCGTACACCGTCGGGCAATCCTTCGCCCCGATAGACGTCGAAAAGACGTACGTCGACGAGAAGTTTGCCACCGCCCCGGCGGATGGATCCCTCGACCTTCGCCGCGGGCACGGAGTCGGGCACCTCAAATGCCAGGTCGACGTCGCTCGACGGATACTTGCTGACCGGTTGGTACTTGCGGTTGCCGTGGGGCCCTCCGAGCAGCGCTCCCAGATCGAGCTCGATCCACCCGACGCGGCTCGAGACGCCGAACGCCTCGGCAACATCGGGGGCTACCTCGCCCACGACACCACGCACCCGTCCGGCAACCACGACCTCTGCCGAGCGGGTCGGGTGGAGCCCCGGGGGTGTGGCCGAGCGAAGCTGAAGATTGGGTAGCGCCAGCACCTCCGAGAGGAGTTCGAGCACCGCGACCGCCGCAGTGGCATCGCTGCCGGCAAGCGCCACGGCCAGGTGTTCACGCTCGTCGGGCAGGAGTTCGCCATCGGCCGGGGGGAGAAACACGTGGTCGATCTCGAAGAACCGGACGTCGGGGTTTCGGTGGGACTCATTGTAGGCAATGGCCTTGAGCTGCCCCGGCAGCAACGATGTGCGCAGCACTGATTCGTCGGCCACCAGCGGGTTGGTGAGGGTGACACCGTCTTCGGGCAGCCCGGCCCGACTCAGGTCTCCGGGGGCCAGGAACGGCATCGGTTGTGTTTCGTCGCATCCGGCACCCACCAGAACCTCACGGACCAAACGCCGATCCATCTGATACTCGGTGAGCGATCCGGTTTGCACGCCCCTGGGCACGGTGCGTTCGATCTTGGCGTAGCCGTGCATGCGGGCGACCTCTTCGGCCACATCGGTCTCGGTTGTGGTATCCCATCGCCAGGTGGGAATGGTGACGTTGAGATCGCTGTCGACCATCTCCGCACCGAAACCGATCGATGTCAGATGGCCGGCCATCTCGGAAGCCGTGAGATCGGCGCCCAACAGGCCATTGACCTTCTGCGTACGGACCCGGATCGGTGTGCGGTCGGGCAGCTCTCCGGCGATGTCGATCTGCCCGGGGACGACCCCGTCGGGCGAGATGACTCCGTTGGCCACCGCGAGTTGCACGAAACGATCGCAGGCCCGGTCGATGTTCTCGCCCCAATCCGCGCCCCGGCGGAAGCGGCCGGAAGCCTCGCTGGGAAGGTTGAGACGCTTGACGGTGCGCGAGATCGAGGGTGGGTCCCACCATGCCATCTCAAGCAGAACGTCGGTGGTGGAGCCCGAGATCTCGGTGGACGCGCCACCCATCACTCCGGCGATTCCGATCGCCGTGTCGTTGCCGTTGGCGATCACACCATCGGCCGCGATCAGCGTGCGTTCGATGTCGTCGAGGGTGACGATCGTTTCGCCTTCGTGGGCCCGCCTGATCCGCAGATGACCGTCGGGCACCTCGCCGAGGTCGTAGGTGTGGTTGGGTTGACCGAGCTCGAGCATCACATAGTTTGAGATGTCGACCACCGAGTTGATGGGACGCATACCGAGGGCGGTCAGCCGGTTGGCCAACCATGGCGGCGACGAGCCAATGGTGATGCCCTCCAGCACCCGACCCACGAAGCGCCCGCAGAGAACCGGATCAAGGATCTCAATCTCTGTGAGATCGTGGACCGAACGGCTGGAGTCGGACTCCGGAACGCTGAACTCAGGGAAGGCGAACGGCACACCCAGCCCGGCGGCGAGGTCGCGGGCCACTCCGGCCACCGACATGGCGTCGGGGCGGTTGGCGTTGACCTCGAGATCCCAGAGCACATCGGATTCGATCCCGAGCGCCTCGGTGATCGGCGTGCCCAGTTGGGCACCATCGGCCCGCCCGTTGAGGATCATGATGCCGTCGCTGTCGGAACCCATGCCGATTTCGGAAGCCGCACAGCACATGCCGTTGGACATCACCCCTCGCATCTTGCGTTGGCCGATCTCCATGCCGTTGGGCATCACCGTGCCGATCGTGGCGAATGGGATCAGGTCGCCGACGGCCATGTTGAAGGCACCGCAGCAAACCTGGGTGGATTCGCCGTTGCCCGCGTCGACCTGTACGACCTGGATCTTGTCGGCATCGGGATGGGGGCTGAGGTCGAGAACCCTCGCCAGCACGATGCCGTCGAGGCCACCGCCGGTGATGGTCATCTCCTCGACCGCCAGGCCGAGGGCGCTGAGGGTCTCGCCGAGATCGACGGGGTCGCCGTCGATGTCGGGAGCGAATTCGCGAAGCCAGGAAAGAAGGACCTTCATCAGAACTGCCTCAGGAAGCGGACGTCGTTGTTGACAAGCTCACGTATGTCGTCGAGCTGGTAGCGCATCACCGCAAGTCGGTCGATTCCGAAGCCGAAAGCAAATCCCTGCCACTCGTCGGGGTCGATTCCGCAATTGCGCAACACATTGGGGTGGACCATTCCGCAGCCACCCAACTCGAGCCACGAGCCGTCGGGACGGGAAATGTCGAACTCGGCCGACGGCTCGGTGAACGGGAAATACGACGGCCTGAGCCGACTTTTCACGTCGCCGCCGAAAAAGGCGTGGACGAAGCTGTCGATGGTGCCAGCGAGGTCGCCCATGGTGATGCCACGGTCAATCACCAGGCCTTCGATCTGGTTGAAAGCCGGCAGGTGGGTGGCATCGGCGGTGTCGGTGCGGAAGGTGCGACCGGGGGCCACGATGTAGATCGGCGGCTCCTGGTTTTCCATG
>CAZDYO010000302.1:0-4072 GCA_964509555.1 uncultured Acidimicrobiales bacterium | reverse complement strand
GATGACGGTGACGGTGGGGGCCAGCGGCGGGCGGCCGGTGCGCACGCTGTAGAGCAACAGCAGAGCCAAGGCCACGAACAGGAACACCGGAGCAATCCGCAACACGATGTCGGCCGCCGAGAGGTTGTCTTCGGTGAAGATCAACCTGGTGCGGGTGGTCCACATGAACAGTGTCCAGGCGATCACGACATGGACGGCGAGCCTCGGGGAAGCGCCGGTGCGGCCTTCGGAGGCGGTTTGTTGGGTCGTCACGACGGCGAGGCTACCCGCGAGGCGCCGGGATTCAGAACAGACCGAGTTGGTCTTCGTTGCCCCGTTTGCCCACGGGCACGACCCGTTTGATGCCGGTCCACTCGAGATCGTCCATGAACGACCAGCTCAGTCGATGGATGGCGGTGGGGCCCTTTTCGGCCAGCGCGGCCTTGTGGCGAGGGCACGGATACCCCTTGCTGGAAGCGAAGGCGTAGCCGGGATACTCGAGGTCGGCTTTGCGCATGAGTCGGTCGCGGGTGACCTTGGCGATGATCGACGCGGCTGCGATCGACAGGCTGATGGTGTCGCCCTTCACGATGGTGGTGGTTTCGACGCCCTCCACGAAATCCCAGCTTCCGTCGACCAGCACGTGGTCGACAGGCACGGCCAACCCGGCGATGGCCCGTCGGGCCGCGAGTTTCTGGGCGGCCGACATGCCGAGTTCATCACATTCGGCCGGCGACGCGTGACCCACCGAGATGTGTTCGGCCCAGTCGACGATGCGGTCGTGCATCACCTCGCGCTCGGCTTCGGTGAGCATCTTGGAATCCCTCACCTTGTAGAGCCGTCTTGTTCGGGGGACGATCACGGCGGCGAGGGTGAGCGGGCCGGCCCACGACCCGCGGCCCACCTCGTCGATCCCGGCAACCCATTCGTGTCCGGCGTCCCAGAGTCGGTGTTCGTGGCTGAGCCCCGGGGCGCGGCCCTTGAGAGCGGTGCGAAGTTGGCGGGCTGCCATGGTGTCAGCTTGCCATGTCGGGTTTGTCGAGAAGCGCCTCACCGGATCGTTCGTTCGACGACCAGGCCCGATCGAGCCCGGAACAGGTGATGGCCGCCTCCGGCGGACCGCCCTCTCGCTCCCACAGCAATGCTGGGCGGGCGCCGTGCCAGCGAAGGCTGAACGACACCCTCCCCACATGAGTGACGATGCCGCGCACGTCGACCGCCTGTCCGAACCAGTCGACCGGAATCGAAGGCAACAGGTCGACAGCACCCAGGGTGACCGGGCCGACAAGACGCCCGATAATCCCGGCCGCGCCACGGGCCACGTTCGAGGTCGGGCCTTGCGGCGGGGCCTTTGGAAGTGACGCGGCCATGCGGAGCAATTCGTCGGCCGGTCCGTCTGCGGTTGACCGCAGCGCCACCGCGGCGTTGGTGAGGCTGTCGCCGTCGATGGATTCGCCGGCCGACGACACCAGCAGGTCGACGAGGTCGCCGAGGCCGGATGGTTCTTCGACCCGCAGCTCGCGCGAGGCCAGGGCGGTGATTGCCGCCGCCGCTTCATGGCCCCGCAGGCGGCCGGCCTCCGTGGCCACGATCACCGACGCCCGGGCCCTGTCAGCCTCATCGTGGAGTCCGGCCATGTCGAGCCACGGAGCGGCCTCGGCGGCCTCCAACGGGTCGTCGGAACCGGCCGCGATCACCAGGTCGGGAACGACACGACGCCACGCCTCGACCATCAACGCATCAGGCACCTGCACGTCGGCGGCACGGCTGGTTACCGTCCGCCATCCGGAGGCAATGTCGACGGGGGTTGCCACCCGCGATGAGAGCTCGCCCTCAAGGTTCAGCCGAACCGACAGCGAGGCCCGGTGCGGAAGCGGGAAAACCATGGCTGCGGACCCACCGTGGGCGCCGAGCACAGCGGTGGCCTCGGCCGAGTCTGGTGATGCCTTCACCGACGACCAGGCCGCGGTGGGATCACCGGGGATGGCGGCCATCGCCGCGACCCCACCGGCGCGTCGCTGCGCCGACAACAGCATCTTCGCGTCGAGCGTCACGCCCGACCTGTCGACGCTCAACACGCTTCGACGGGGCCTGCGAAAACGACCCCGGGTCGCCGCCACGTGGAGAACGACTCCGAGGGCAACGCCCCCGGGCGACGAGTTGACGAACTCGATCGTCAGCGACCGGGAGTCGCCATCGGTGGCCGACCCGACGCGGCACACGACATCTCCCCCGGGCACCCGCATGGCCGTGGAGTAGACGGGGGTGTCGTCGATTCTCGACTGCCTGACGGCCACCTCGTCGTGGGCCACGTGCCATCGATCATCGGCGCCGGCACCCCACTCCAGACGCCACGAATCGTCGAGCGCGCTGATGGTGCCACGCGGGCTTACCGAGGCGGTCGGACCGTCGATGTCGCCGATCATGCCCCGGCGGGGCCCGTTGGTCTCGCTCATCAGTGTGAGTCGTGTTCGTGTGCGGCCGGCCGTCGGACCAGCCCCCGGTAGGCATCAACCGCGGAACGCCCTTCCTCGACCACCGCCCTCATCTCCTCGGCTATGGGCATCCGCACGCCATGGGCCTCGCCGAGCTCGCACACGATCGGGGCCGACTTGACCCCCTCGGCCACCTGACTCATCTCCTCGATGATCTCGTCGAGCGCCCGGCCACGGCCGAGCTGCTCACCGACGTAGCGGTTGCGGCTCTGGCGGCTGATGCATGTGGCCACCAGGTCGCCCATTCCGGCCAGCCCGGCGAAGGTCGCAGCGTCGCCGCCCATCGCCACACCGAGCCTGGTGATCTCGGCGAGCCCCCGCGTGATCACAGCCGCCCTGGTGTTGTCGCCGGTGTCGAGTCCATCGGCCATGCCGACCGCCAGCGCGATCACGTTCTTGAGTGCACCGCCCAGTTCGCTGCCGATTACGTCGCTGTTGGTGTAGACCCGGAAGAGCTGCGATGAGAACACGGCCTGCAGGCGGGAGGCGATGGTCGGATCGGTCATGGCCACGACCGCCGCCGCGGCGTTGCCCGCGAGGATCTCCTTGGCCAGGTTCGGGCCGGTGAGCACACCGACGGGATGACCCGGCAGTTCTTCCTCGACGAGTTCGGTCATGCGCTTGCCGGTACCCAGTTCGAGGCCCTTGGCCAGGGACACCACCGGCACCCACGGGCGAAGATGCGGGGCGACCTCCCGCAGAGTGGCCCGGAATCCCTTTGACGGGACGCCCATCACCAGCAGATCCGCAGCTCCGACCACCTGCCCGAGATCACTTGATGCCACGAGTGCAGGATGGAGGTCGTAGCCCTCCAGGTACCTGGGGTTTCGGTGATCCGCGTTGATGGCATCGGCCACGTCGTCGCGTCGGCTGTACAGCATCGTGTCGGTGTTGTGGGCGCAGAGGTGGGCAACGGTTGACCCCCATGAGCCTGCGCCGATTACGGCCACTCGAATCATCATGGGGGCCACCATAGACTCCCGGGGTGCAGCCGCTCCCGTCCAACGGCATCCCGATTGTGGTGCTGATTCCGATCCGGTCGTTCAGCGATGCCAAGTCGCGTCTCGCCGGGGCGATGTCCCACGCCGATCGGCAGAATCTGGCGGTGGCGATGGCCCGTGTGGTGGTGTCTGCAGCCCATGATCTGCCGGTGTGGGTGGTCACCGACGATTCGGCGGTGGCAGGTTGGGCCGAGGGGCTGGGAGCGGAGCCGCTGATGGTCGACCGGGACGGTCTCACCGACTCGGTCTCCGCGGCCGTGAGCATCGCTTCGGAACGCGGGTATCGCCGCGCGATGGTCGCCCATGCCGATCTGCCCCATGCCAACGATCTGAGAGTCGTCGACGGCCCCGGTCTGGCCATCGCTCCCGATCGTCACCGCGACGGTTCCAACGTGATGTCCGTTCCCGCCAATGTCGGGTTCCGTTTCGCCTACGGCCCAGGGTCATTCGAGCGTCATTTGGCCGAGGCCGCGAGGCTGGGTCTGCCGGTCGATGTGATCGACGCCGCCGATCTGGCATGGGATGTCGACGACCCCGAGGATCTCCCGGCCGACTGGGCCGAGATGATCGCCGACGGCAAGGTGGCACCGCATGCGG